>JAESTN010000299.1 GCA_016763595.1 Flavobacteriaceae bacterium
AACAGCTGATAATATGGTGTACAAAAACACACCGAAGTTTATCAAGTTTGCTTTGGGTGAAAATGTAAAACAATCTCGTTCTACATCAAGCTTTCGTTTTCCACAAACTAGAATGGGAGTTGAACAAGTATATGTAGACTACTTTCAAAGAGCTAAAGAATATGATGCATTAAAGAAAAGTGGAAAACCATATCGTAAAGACTTAGAGTTAGAAGTGTTGGCAGAAATCTTAAATAAAGAACGTTTTATTACCTGTCACTCTTACGTACAAAGTGAAATTAATATGTTGATGAAAGTTGCTGAGAGATTCGACTTTAGAATCAACACATTTACACATATTTTAGAAGGTTATAAAGTTGCTGATAAAATGAAAGAACATGGCGTTGGTGGTTCTACTTTCTCTGATTGGTGGGCTTATAAATACGAAGTAAATGATGCCATTCCTTTTAACGCTGCCATTATGCACAACCAAGGAATTACAGTTGCAATCAATTCTGATGACAGAGAAATGTCTAGAAGATTGAATCAAGAAGCTGCAAAAACCATTAAATATGGTGGAATGACAGAGTTAGAAGCTTGGAACATGGTTACAATCAACCCTGCAAAATTATTGCATTTAGACGCACAAACAGGAAGTATTAAAGTTGGTAAAGATGCAGATGTTGTTTTATGGACAGCGCATCCAATGTCTATTTATGCAAAAGCCGAAACGACTATTATTGATGGGGTTGTTTATTTTGATTTGGCAAAAGATTTAGCACAAAGACAAGCTGTTAAGAAAGAACGTAGTTTGTTAATGAATATGATGTTGAATGAAAAAAACAATGGCGGAAAAGTACAAGCTCCAAAGAAAAATGTGAAGAGAGTATTTCATTGTGACACTGAAGAAACTGAATTAAATTAAGAAGATTATGAAAAAACAAATTATATATAGCGTCCTATTTTTCTTATTGATTGGAAATAGTTTCGCACAACAAACACCAGCTTCAAAACAAACGACCGCTTTTTCTATTGAAGGAGCAACTGCACATTTAGGAGATGGAACTGTCATAGATAATTCATTAATTATGTTTGCTGATGGTAAAATTACTTTTGTAGGTTCTGCCAACATGAAAATTGCTAGAATCGGAACCATTATTAATGCGAAAGGAAAACATGTATATCCAGGTTTTATTGCAGCCAATTCTACATTAGGATTGGGAGAAATTGATGCTGTAAAAGCATCTTTAGATGTGCGAGAAATTGGAACCATGAACCCACATATTAGAAGTTTAATTGCGTATAATGCAGAATCTAAAGTAATTGAAAGCATGCGCCCTAATGGTGTTTTAATGGGACAAATTACACCACGTGGTGGACGTATTTCTGGAACCTCATCCGTGGTACAATTTGATGCTTGGAATTGGGAAGATGCAGCGATGAAGATTGATGGTGGAATTCATATGAACTGGCCACGAAGCATTACCTTTGGTAGATGGTGGTTGGGAGAAGACCCTGCGGCTAAACATAGCAAAACATACGCAAAGTCAATTGTTGGATTGGAAGATTACATCAACCGTGCAAAAGACTATTTAAACGGTCCAAGATCACCTAAAAATTTAGAGTTAGAAGCCTTAGAAGGTTTATTAGATGGTTCTAAAAAACTTTTTATACATACACATGGTGAAAAGGAAATTACAGATGCAGTTCATTTTTCAACTAAATTTGGATTCAAATTGGTCATTGTTGGAGGAGATCATTCTTATAAAGTTGCAGACTTATTGGTTAAAAATAAGATTCCTGTAATTTTAGAACGTGCACATAGAATTCCGAATGGAGACGATTCTGATTATGACTTCTCTTATAAATTAGCAAAGTTATTATTGGATAAAGGAATTGTTGTTGCTGTAGGAATGGATGGACAAATGGAACGTATGAACACCCGTAATTTACCATTTTATGTTGGTACTTATGCTGCACACGGAATTGACAAAGAAGAGGCTTTAAAAATGATTACCTCCAACGCTGCAAAGATTTTAGGAATTGATGATAAAGTAGGTACCCTTACTGTTGGTAAAGATGCTACCCTATTTATTTCTAAGGGAGATGCACTAGACATGAGAGGAAATATTATTTCTAATGCTTTTATTCAAGGTAGAAAATTGAGTTTAGAAACACATCAAACAAGACTTTGGAAACGGTATTCCAATAAATACAAAAATCAATAACAACAAAAAGGCTCTGAAAATTCAGAGCCTTTTTGTTATTTATTCTTTACGTTATCACATTTATAATAATTCTTTCCAACATCATTTTTCCCAAAACGTATTTTCACCAAATCAACAACAATCTCTTTGTTTGCTTTTAAATAGGTAGTGAATACTTTTGACTCTAAATTTCCTTCTATTTGAATTCTACTTTTGCTAGTTCTTGCACTTCTCATTTTATCTTTTCTAAGAATGCTAATTGCTTTGTAATTAAAATAAATGGTTGCATTGTACCTGTTTCTAAATTGAAACTCCCATTTACGCGCTCTTCGCGACATTTCATAGCGTCCTTTTTTCGCTCTAAAATCCACGCCTTTTAGGCATTCGGTTTTTTTCCATTCCGTCCATTCTGCTTCTGCTAGTACATTTTCTGATGTAAAAGCCATAGTACCAATTAGTAGAACTACAATAATTGATAAAAAATATCCCCTTTTTTTCATCCCTTTAAGTTTTTATTAGTTGAATACTTTAAAGTTATGAAAAAAAAACAACTTGTTTTATGGAGTGAATATAGATACATTTGTCAGGTATGAAAGAAATTCATAGTATCCAAAATCCTACGATAGAAAACATCTTAAAACTTCAAGATAAATCTCGAGAACGCAAAAAATCTGGGTTGTTTATTATTGAAGGGAAACGTGAAATTTCTTTAGCATTAAAAGGAGGTTACACACTAAAAATGGTTTTATTTTGTGAAGGTGTTAGTACGCTCGATGAACTACAAGAATTTATACAGGAACAAACTGAAGTGATTTCAGTTTCCAAAGAAGTCTATCAAAAGGTAGCGTATAGAGATACCACAGAAGGCATTATTGCTGTTGTACAAACAAAAGAGTTTTTATTAGAAAACATACACTTTAACACGTCTACTCCACTTATATTAGTGGCTGAATCACCAGAGAAACCAGGAAATATTGGTGCTTTATTACGTACGGCAGATGCTGCAAATATAGCTGCTGTTTTTATCGCAAATCCAAAAACAGATCTCTACAACCCTAATATTATTAGATCTAGTGTTGGTTGTTTATTTACCAATCAGATTGCTACTGGAACTTCAGAAGAAATCATACAATTCTTACAAGAGAAAAATATTGATATCTACGCAACTACACTGCAAAACTCGAACGAATATCATAAAGAAGATTATACAAAAGCAACCGCAATTGTTGTGGGTACAGAAGCAACTGGCTTAACTGAAGCGTTTAGAAATGCTGCTACCCAAAATATTAACATTCCAATGCAAGGAGCAATTGATTCTATGAATGTATCTGTGGCCGCTGCTATTGTTCTTTTTGAAGCAAAAAGACAGCGGAATTTTCAATAAGAACAATGAATACTATGAAAATTATAGATTTATCAAAACCAATACAGTACAATAAAAATGATCCTTGGTTTATGAAAGTAAAAATCAAACATAAACCACATCGAAAAGCCAAATGGTTGATTAGGGCTTTTGGGCTTCCATTCAGACTTTTTCCAAAAAATTTTGTTGGCTGGGCTGATGATACCATACAAAAAATGGGCGTTCATGCCACAACGCATATTGATGCTCCTTGGCATTATTCTCCGATTACCAATGGAAAAAAATCAAAAACAATAGATGAAATCCCTTTAGAATGGTGTATTGGAGAAGGGCTCGTGATTGACATGAAGCATAAAGTGGATTTTGATCCGATTACCGTTGCTGATATCGATTTTTTTTTAACAAAAAATGAGTTGACTATTAAACCCGGTATGATTGTTCTTATTAAAACTGGACGTGACAAGTATAATGGTACCAAAGACTTTCATAAAAAAGGAACAGGCATGAGTGGTGAAGCTACAGAATGGTTAATCAATAAAGGTATAAAAGTTATGGGTATAGACTCTTGGGGCTGGGATTTACCCCTGCATTATATGATTAAAAAAGCAAAAGAAACGGGGAATTCTGAATTGTTTTGGGAAGCTCATTTAGTGGGACAAAACAAAGAGTATTTCCATATGGAGCAATTGGTAAACCTAGACAAACTTCCTTTCCATGGATTTAAAATAGTTGTACTACCTTTAAAAATTGTTGGAGCATCTGCAGCGCCAGCAAGAGTTATTGCCATGTTTGATTGAATTTAGTATGAAAGAATATAATAGTACATTAAAACATTTTTAATAGATAATTCATGAATCCAACGACACTATTCTACATCTTAATCGCAATTCTTATCGTCAATTTCATAATTGATAAGGTTCTAGACATACTTAATTCAAGACATTTTGATGATGTGATTCCGAGTGAATTAGAAGATGTATATGAAAAAGAAGAATATGAAAAATCGCAAGCATACAAAAAAACAAATGCGCAGTTTTCTACAATAACTGGACTCTTTTCTTTAGTGCTTACACTTGTCTTTTTCTTTTTTGACGGATTTAAATACGTTGATGAGATTGCAAGAAGTTATAGTTCAAACACCATTCTAATTACATTGATATTCTTTGGCATTATACTCATTGGTTCAGACCTTATAAACACTCCTTTTTCTATTTACAAAACCTTTGTAATAGAAGAAAAATTTGGATTTAATAAAACGACCAAAAAGACTTTTGTTTTTGATAAAATTAAAGGGTTGTTAATGACAGTGGTTCTTGGTGGTGGCCTTTTAGCATTGATTGTTTGGTTCTATGAATTTGCAGGTACTAGCTTTTGGATATATGCATGGGTTGTTGTTGCAATCTTCTCTGTGTTTATGAATATGTTCTATTCTAAGTTAATTGTTCCT
>JAESTN010000300.1 GCA_016763595.1 Flavobacteriaceae bacterium
AATTTCTTTTGTTCTTTGTTCTGCTGTATACGATGCCAATCCAAATAATCCCATTGCAGAAATAATAATTGCAAGAATTGTTAAGAACAAGAACATGGTACCAAAATTTATCTGTTGTCTTAATAAAGCGCCAAATTTTTGATCTAAAAATTCATATCTAAAAGGATGTGATGGTTCTAATTTATTCCACTCTGCTTCAATATAATCTATAGTAGCACTCATATCGTCTGCTGATAATTTAAAAGAGGCAAACCAAACTCGATTGCTTATTGACAGTACCATAGGTCTTATGGGTTGATTAAAACCTTCGATATGAAAATCCTTTACCACTCCTATAATGTTTCCATAATTAGCACCTCCTCGAGAGGATAATTCTCCTAATCTTTGTTTGGTTGGGTCTTTAATATTTAAGCTTTTAACCGCTGCTTCATTTAGTATAAAATAATGCAATGAATCTGATTCTTTTGCTCTGTCAAATTTCCGTCCTTCCACCAGTTTTAAATCCATGGTTTTAAAGAAATCATAATCTACTTCCATATTCCATAAAGGCAGACTTTCCTGACTTCCTTCTAAAGCAAACATATTTTGATTTGGTTGATCACCAGGATAATAAGAGGCTCTAGACACCGATTGAACGTTGCTGTTTTTCAAGAAAATACCTTTGTAATTTCTAAAATTGGCTGTCATTTTATCGGTTTGTAACGGAACAACTATTACTTGTTCACCACTAAAACCAATATCCTTATTTTGTAAGTATGAAATCTGTTGGAAAATAATAACCATCCCAATAATTAATATTGTTGATGCAGTAAATTGCACGACTACTAATATTTTTCGTAGCATCGCTCCTCCTTTTGTTTTTGTAAAATCACCTTTTAATACTGCAATTGGTTGAAATGATGATAAGAAAAAAGCGGGGTAACTTCCAGCAAATAATCCGTAAAAAATGGTCACAATTAATGAGAATCCAAGTGTTTGACCAAGATGACTATTGAATAAATACAATTCTGTTTCTAAAATATTATTAAAGCCTGGTAAAAATAATTCAACCAATATAAAGGCTAAAAACAGTGCTATAAAACTCTGTATAATAGATTCTGTTAAAAACTGTGTAATTAACATGTTTCGTGAAGCTCCAGATACTTTACGCACACCAACTTCTTTAGCTCTTTTACCAGAACGCGCGGTTGATAAATTCATAAAGTTAATTCCAGCAATAATGATAACCAACAATGCTATACCAACAAAAACATAGATATACATGATGTTTCCATTTTGTTGCACTTCAAAATCTTTTTGTGAATGTAAATGAATGTCTGCTATAGGCATTAATTGAAACTCAAATGAGTTTCCTTGCTTTATAAACTCTTCTAAGGTCGTTTTCAAATAGCGTTCTACATCTGGCTCAATTTTTTTTCTAAATGAAACCTGCATTTTTGTTTTAAAATCCTGAAACTCAACACCTTCTTTAACTTTCACGTAGGTGTTCCAGTTATTTTGCAACCAGATTGGTCGAATAGAGTTGTCTGCTATAAAAATATCGAACTCGAAATGCGCATGTCCTTTTGGCTCTTTTACAATTCCTCGAACAATATAATCTCTACGATTGTCCCAGTTAATTATTTTACCCATTGCGCTTTCATCTCCAAAAAGTTTTTTAGCTGCTTCTTCAGTTAAAACAGCAGCATTGGGTTGGTTTAAAGCTGTGGTTGCATTTCCGTGTGTAAATTCATAATCAAAAACCTTAAAGAACAAGCTATCTGCACTCACTGTTTTTTGAATGTACAATTTAGTCTCCTTATTACTCACTAAAATTTCTTGTCTTCCTACTTGAATTCTAGTAGCAGTTTCTACTTCTGTAAACTCAGTTCTAAAAGCATTTGCCATTGGGCTTGAAGATACAGGAGCATCCATTTTTTGGCCCATCATATCTGCTTTGATTCCCGTTCTATAAATTCGATCATAGCCACTCCAATGCTTCTCATAACTAGTTTCGTCTTTGATAAACATAAAAACCAAAATAGTAACTGCCAACCCTAGCGCTAAACCAAGTATGTTTATAATGGCGTAGGTTCTGTTTTTATTTAAGCTTCTAAAAGCTACTTTTAAATAATTTTTAAACATTTTTTCTTGATTTTAGAGTTATACAGCTGCAACAGCTACTTTATTCTTTTTTTCAGAAACAACTTGCCCATCTAATAGGTTGATAATTCTTTCTGAATAACTTGCATCATGAGACGAGTGTGTAACCATAATAATGGTTGTCCCTTCTTCATGTAACCCACATAATAATTCCATTACTTCGTTACCATTAGAGCTGTCTAGGTTTCCTGTTGGTTCATCTGCTAAAATTAATGGTGGTTTTGTTACCAATGCTCTTGCTACCGCCACACGTTGCTGTTGTCCTCCAGATAATTGTTGAGGAAAGTGTGATGCTCTATGTGAAATCCCAATTTTATCAATCAATTCATTCACCCTTTTTTTACGTTCTGAAGAAGATACTTTGTTATAAATTAGAGGCAATTCAATGTTCTCAAAAACAGTCAACTCATCAATTAGATTAAAGTTTTGAAAAATAAACCCAATATTTTTCTTACGAATGTTTGATCTTCCTTTTTCGTTCAATGTTGCTATTTCATTTCCCAAAAATTGGTAACTACCACTTTCTGGTTTATCTAACATTCCCAATATATTTAATAAGGTCGATTTCCCACAACCAGAGGGCCCCATTATTGAAACGAATTCCCCTTTTTTAATTTCAAAAGACACCTCGTTTAATGCCGTAGATTCAATGTCTTCTGTTCTGTATACTTTTGTTAATTTGTTTAATGTAATCATGACTTTATTTTTTTATTATTATTGTTTCGTACTCTTTATATGCATCGTAAGAAGAACTGATAAACTTTTCTCCCTCGTTAATTCCGTCTAATACTTGATAATATGTTGGGTTTTGACTTCCCAGTTTTATTTTTCTTTTGTGTGCTTCTCCAGTACCATCTAAAACAAATACATATTGTCCACCAGATGATTGGAAATAGTTTCCACGTGGTAATAGCAATGATTCTTGCGCTTTTGCCAATTCTAATCGCACCTGAATTGACTGACCAATGGTTATAGATTTGGGAGGTGTTTCTACAAATACAAGTTCTATCTCAAACTGTCTATTTATAACTTCAGGCAATACTTTACTTACTTTTAAATTGACGAGTTTACCATTTAGGGTAAACCTTGCCAATTGTCCTGTTTTTACAGAGCTTAAATAATATTCACTTACCTGTCCTTTAATTTTAAATCCAGATTGAACATCGATTTTGGCTACATTCTGATTTCTTGTATACGATTCTCCTATAACTGGACTAAAGGATGATAACATTCCTGTTACGGGTGCTTTTACAAGCATTTTATCAATATTATTATGTATCAACTTTAAGTTTCTTGCCATCAATGCAATTGAGGTATTTATTTGCTTAATTTGTAACTTATTATCAATTTCACTTTTGGTAACATTTCTGTTCATAAAATCACGTTTGTTCTTTAAGTGTTTGTATGAGGCTTTTCTATCGATGTAATCATTTCTGGCTATGATTCCTTTTTTAAAAAAAATAGAATCAATTTTATAGGCTCTTTTTTCATTTGCCAAGTTATTCTCACTATCAATTAATGATTCCGCTAAATCTCTTTGTACTTTTTCTAAAGAAAGCTTTAAGTTTCTAAGGTTATTTATTTGCTCAATAATTGCTGTTTCTTGATTCATGTAATTTAACGTTACAGCTGGATTCGTCAAACGTAACAAGGGTGTTTCTTTAGTAACTCTAATACCATCTTCAATAAAAATTTCTTCGACACTACCCCCCTCCAATGTATTTACTAAAACCAAATTGATTGGCTCTACATCTCCTTCAATTAGAATAATATCTTGAAAATTACCATAGGTAACTTCTTTTACAGAAATCTTTGACGCATCAACTTTATATGTTTTTTTACCAAGCGATGACATTCCGATATAAAACAGTATAAGAACAACAATACCTCCTACTAAGTATATGGTCTTCTTTTGATTCCATTGTTTTTTTTCTATTTTTTTATCCATTATCTATTTTTGTTTGATTTCTACTATTCAAGGCTAGTGCCATAAAAAACACATTAATCAAAGCGTTAACTATCAGGTAGTTAATTAACATCACGCAATTACAGCCTGTTCATTTATGGACACTATGTTGTACGCTATTGAACATTTTGTATGTTTGTATGAGTTAATAATTTCAGAATAGAATGAATCAGACAAAAGCAACGATACTTATAATTGATGATGATGAGGATGTATTATTATCCGCAAAACTGTTGTTAAAAAAGCAATATGAAAAAGTTATAACTAGAAATTCACCAAAAGAAATCAATCAATTAATATCTACCCAAAAAATTGATATCATTGTTTTGGACATGAATTATCGAATTGGTTTTAATGATGGTAAAGAGGGAATATATTGGCTAAAACACATACTTAGTATCAACCCAAAGATGGTTGTTATATTAATGACCGCTTATGGCGAAGTAGAATTGGCTGTTGATTGTATAAAAAACGGAGCTTTCGATTTTATTCTAAAGCCATGGAGCAATGAAAAATTTATTGCAACTATTCATGCCGGATTAGAATTGAGCAAATCCAATCACAAAATTTCTATTTTAGAACAGACAAATAAGTCCTTACAAAAATCGAGTGAGCAAAAGTTTGGAACCATCATTGGAAAATCTTCTAGCATGTTATCTGTTATGAAAACAATAGATAAAGTGAGCAGCACAGAAGCAAGTATTTTAATTTTGGGCGAAAATGGTACAGGAAAACAACATTTGGCAAGAGAAATCCATAAGCGTTCTGAGTTTTCAAATGGACCATTTGTCCATGTAGATTTAGGTGCTTTGTCAGAAAGTTTATTTGAAAGCGAATTATTTGGCCATAAGAAGGGCGCTTTTACCGATGCTTATGAGGACAAACCAGGCAGGTTTGAAATGGCAGAAAACGGAACCCTCTTTTTAGATGAAATAGGAAATTTACCTTACAATTTACAGTCAAAATTACTCACAGTTTTACAAGACCGAAAAGTAACTCGCCTTGGAGAAAGCATAGAACGTTTTTTTAATGCTCGTTTGCTATTCGCCACAAATGCACCTTTAAATCAATGGGTAATTGATGGAAAATTTAGACAAGATTTATTGTTTCGAATAAACACAGTAGAAATTACAATTCCTCCACTTCGAAACCGAAAAGAAGATATCAAAGAGTTTGTAATGTATTATTTGCATTTGTTTAGAGATAAGTATCACAAATCTCATTTACAAATTAACAAAGAAGCTTTTGCTGTTTTGGAAAACCATAACTGGCCTGGAAACGTACGTGAAATACAACACACAATTGAGCGTGGTGTTATTATGGCTGACGATCATGAGATTACACCAAACGACTTTAATTTATCTAAGCTCCCAACAAGTTCATTAAAAAACACGGTAGAGAACTATGATACATTAAATATACAAGAAGTAGAAAAATTGCTCATCGAAAAAGCGCTAAAAAAATACGAAGGAAACATTTCTAAAGCATCAAAAGATTTGGGCTTAACAAGAGCAGCATTGTACCGTAGATTAGAAAAATTCAACCTATAAAACCAACCTAAATTGATCAAACGTTTTACATTACAAATTACAGTAAGAATCTTAATCATTATGCTATTTTGCGTACTGCTATCTTACTTTTTTATGAAAAATTATTGGTTTAGCAGTTTGGGTATTATAACCGTTATTATTTTGCAAGGCGTTTTTTTGATCAAGTATGTAAATAACACCAATTACTCTTTGGTAAAGTTTGTAGATGCTTTAAAAAACGAAGACCATTCTGTGTACTTCTCTCCTACTAAAAAAGGAGATTCTTTTGCTAAAGTATATGACGATTTTAATTTAATTATTAAAATATTCAAGCAAAACAAGATCGAAAAAGAAGCACAATATACCTACTTCAAATACATTCTAGAACACGTAAATTTAGGGATTATCTCCATTAAAAAAGAAGATTTTTTTGAGGCAAAAACGACCAACGAAATATTGTTCTTAAACAAAGCTGCATGTGATATCTTAAAGCAACCAAAACATAAATACTGGCATCGATTAGCAAACAATATTCCATGGTTGGTTAAAGAAATAGAAAAAATTATTGAAGGAGGAAAGATTTTGGTTGATTTTGAAGATGATTTAGAACAGAAACAACTGTCTCTGGAAGTTATAGAAATTGAATTGATTAATGCTCCCTATTTAATTATTAGTTTTCAAGATATAAGATCAGAAATTGAGCAAAAAGAAATAGAAGCATGGCATAATGTAATTAAAGTTTTAGCACACGAAATGCTAAATTCATTTACACCAGTTAGCTCATTAGCTTCTACTATAAAATCAATGACAGAAGACCGCTTGGGGACTATTCTTTCTTTAGAAAATCTAAATAACGAAGATATTCAAGATATTAATATGGCTGCTAAAACCATCAAAAAACGTTCTGATGGATTGTTAGATTTTGTTAAAGATTATAGAACCATTTCAAGTGTACCAACCCCTAACAAACAACACATTAACATCAAACAGTTTTTAGGTTCAATTAAACTCTTGATGAAACAAACATTAGACGAAGCAAACATTGCTTTAAACATACTTCCAATTCCAAATAACTTAACCATCTCTGCTGACAGTAAACTTATAGAACAAGTACTCATTAATTTAATTAATAATAGTACGTATGCATTACATCGAATTCAATCTCCAACAATTACTATTAGCTGTATTATTGAGGGAGCTAAAACACTAATTTTAGTGAATGACAATGGTATAGGAATTGAAGATGAAATTATCAATCAAATATTTATACCCTTTTATACCACAAAGAAAAATGGCTCAGGAATTGGACTTAGTTTATCAAAAAGCATTTTAAGAAAACATGGAGGTAATTTAATCGTAAACTCAATCCCCGGAAAAACAACCACATTCTCACTTATATTTAACAATTCAAGCAACTAAAGATAACTTCTACTAATTTACAAGTTCTATAAGCGACAACTATTCTTTGCTTAATTACTGTTTTTTCGCTCTAATATAAAAATGTAACACTTACAAATGCATTTCACATTCTGCATAGTGCTACTTGTTGGGAACTTCATACATGTTTAGACAATGGCTGCATTATTTCTAAAAAAAGGCAATCAATTATTCTGGGTTATTTTTTATTCTTACCAAACCCATAAAATAGTTGACCAACGAGGCTTTTCGGAAATATTTTTTCATCTGGAAAACCTAACTCAATCGTACCACCATCTTCAGGTATATAATTCATCTTAAAGATATAATCCCAAATACTTAGGCTAATTCCAAAATTGATTCCGTTGGGTTTATGCTCAGGTAATTTTTTCACATGGTGGTATAAATGCATTACTGAATTGTTAAAGACATATTTTAAAGGCCCCCAAGTAATTCTAATATTTGCATGATTTAAATGACCGATAAGAACTGCAAAAAAGTGAATAAAGAATGCCTGTTCAGGTTCTGCCCCAACCAAAATCATAACCGCCAATGTTTTGAGAGGTTTATAAAAGATGTTTTCCATCCAATGGTACCGTAAATGTGCAGCAAAGCCCATTTCTTTCACTGAATGATGCACCTTATGGAATTTCCATAAAAACTCGAACTTATGCAACAATACATGCGTAAACCATTGTACAAAATCATTAAAAACAAAGAAAATAAGAATAAATACCCATGTAGGCATCGCTTCCTTTTCAAGCAACACAAAAGATGTAGAAGTAATCCCAAAATTATTGAATACATTTCCTAATATATCATACAAACCAAACAATCCTATTTGGAAAACAAAAAAATTGAGATACATATAAAACCCATCCAACCAAAAATCCTTCCGGATCGCTTTTTGATTTTTTCTCCAAGGAAATAATAATTCTAATCCCCAAACCAATAATGAGATTATTGTGAGTCCCCAAAACCAATTTTCATTCCACGGAACATCAAATATTATTTGTCTCCATTGGTAATTTGCCATTCCTACAACGGTGTTTGTAAAAATATCGAAATAAGCTTCCATTTTAATTGTCTTTTTTTAGTGGTAAATTTTTATAATAACTCCATTCTGTCCAAGAGCCATCATAATTTAATACGTGTTTGTAACCTAAGCGTTGCGTTAATACAAAAGTAGTATGTGCAGAACGAACACCACTATGGCAATACACATAAATAGTATCACTCTTTTTAGCACCAATTTTGGCGTATATCTCTTCTAACTCTAAAGAGGTTTTTATTTTTTGATCTCCTGAATAGTTGATGGAATTTGCCCAATCTAATAACTGACTTGTCGGAATTTTTCCTTTTACAAATGCACCTTTTTTTAAAACGTTACCCAAATACTCATCTGTCGTTCTTGTATCAATAATGATTGCTCCTTTTTTAACAGCCCTTTTTAGTTGAATTCTTGAAGCATAGTAGGCTGTATTAACTTCTGTAGAAAAAGAAAAATTAGTTGTTGTAACTTTTGATTCATCAGTTGTCAAAGGAATTTTAGCTCTTTTTAGAGCCGAAAGACCTCCATCTAATAACTTTACATTTGTGAAGTTATAATACTGCAAAACCCACCAAAGTCTGGCTGCATCACACAAGCCTTTATCATCAAAAATAAGTAAGGTGTCTTTAGTATCAATCCCT
>JAESTN010000301.1 GCA_016763595.1 Flavobacteriaceae bacterium
CCAAGACATAAATGAAATGTTTTTTTCTTTTAGTTGTTGCTGCATGTTTTTATAATAGTCAGCTTGTTTTATTTCAGAACCACTAAATAAATTCCAAAAACCGCTGTAAGAACTAAGTCCAAACTCTGTAAGCACTACTTGTTTTGACGCTACTTCTTCTTGTAATAATTTTAAAGCATTTTTTAAACCTGTTGGTTTTTTATAGTAATGAAAAGAGATGAAGTCTACTTCATTTTTTAATGTAACAGCGCTTTTTGCATTTGACCAACCGATAGTGACCGGGTTTTTTTTGTCTATTGATTTCACTAAAACAGTCATTCTTTTCAACCAACTTGTAACCGCGATTTTACCTCGAGAATCAAAATCTAAATCAGGTTCATTTTTAATATCCCAAGCCAATAAAGCAGGATGGTCTTTAAATCTTGATACAATTGCAATTGCATGTTTTTGATTTAGTGTCCAATTCAAAACAGAATAATCACCATAAAAGTCAAATAGCGTAATCATAACCTTTAATTCATGTACCTGAGCAGCATCTAAAACTTTTTTCAATTTTTTTAATTTTTCCGAACTTACTTTTGCTTTCCCAAAGTCTTCATATGGTATAAAGATTCTAATGGTATTTAACCCTGCAGTTTTAATAATTTTTAAATCATGATCAACTATAGTATCATTAAATTGATTCCCAAACATGTTCCATGGAGTTTTTTGAGGGTAATAGTTAATTCCCTTTATGGTAAGTGTAGTGTCAATTTTTCTTGTATTGAATGTATGGTTTGTAGATACAACATCTCTAATTAAATGTCTAACGCGCCAGAAACCATCTTCTAATAAAAGAATTATTTTGTAAGTCGCAGTTTCATAGGTTTCAAGAACAAAAGTGTTATTACTATATATGCGTTTATATTCAAGGACATTCTTGTCTGTTAATACCACTAACTGGCCATCTTCGCTAAAAAAATCTAAAGTTATATGATGTGCTAACGTAGTTCCGTCAATCGTTATTTTTTTTAACTTATTTTGTTTGATGATCTTGAAAATATTTTTTCTAGCACTCTCTGTGTAATAATCATCAATACCTACTTTTAAATTTGTTTTGTATGCAATATGTCTTACATACCAAGCATCCAAATAGTCATTTTCAATTTCAGAAAGTGTTTGGTCATTCATTTGCCTTCCTTTGTTTCTTAGAGGAGCCCAAGTCAATTCGGGAAGGTATTGATCAATTTTTTTTAATTCAGTATGTAACATTTTACTTCTATCTGCTCCTGTATTTAAATAGCCATACAAAGCAGCAACGCCGTACACTAAAAATAATGTAATTGCAACATAAGAAAGGAGGATTGCTGCTCTTAAAATATTTCTATTCTTTACCATATATTTTTAGATTGGATGTTTTTTGTAATTCCAGCTACTCGAATTTGAAAAGTGTAGACGCCTCTTTTATAGATGCCCGTTTTTAATTTGAATTTCACAAAACCAGCCTTTGATGTTTTTGTGATGACTCCAATTTTTCTTTTGTCTTTTAGTAGGGTTAAGGTTACCTGTAATCCATCTGGAATCATTTGATTCATAAAACTAGTTAAAGGGCCCACTTTTATGGTTCTGTTATTTGTGGAAAATTTCACCTCAAAATCAGTGATTACTTGAGCGTATTTTATGGTTATGAGATTGCTTTCAGAAATCCCTTCAACATATGCTTTAACGGTCCAATGTGCTTCTTTATCTGGATGAATCATTTTTGCTGTAGCAATGCCCAATACAGTAGTCCCAAAAGTTTTTAAGATCGCTTGTTTTTTATTTCTGATAAAAAAAGAGACATAGGTACCATCACTTACAATATTCCCTAAAGAGTCTTTTATAATTGAGGTAATAAAAGAAGTAATTTGATTTCCATCTGCATATTTGTGATTTCTTTTGGCAGTAATCGTGAAATTTGTAGGAATGGCTGGTACAATATTGACATCGTACTCTTTAGAGTTTTTACCAAAACTTTCAGAAGAGATAATCATTCTTCCTGATGTATTTGGAGAAAAAATATTTTTGTAAGCAATCAATTGATCAGTTTTAATTTCAGTACTTATTTCATTTTCTAAAAATTGATGTTTTACCAGTACAGGAGTTTCATGTTTTAAAGGGTTGTCTAGGCTATCTGTAGGGATTACAACAAGCATGGTGAAATCACGTCCACCAGCTTCAATACTTGGTGGGCCAAGATAGGTTTCCATACTATAGACTGTCGTTTTTGGTGCTATTTTTAAGTGACCAGAAATTGAAGAGCCAGTACCAGATAATCTCCAATTTATAGTTCCAGATTTATTACTAATGTGTACTGGAATATTGTAAGAGAGTATCTTTGAAGATGTCGTATTGGATTTAATAAGAGTACTGCCGTAATTGTTAGAACAATATAAAACAGGATTCTTTTTCTCTAATGAAGAAAAACGCAGTACTATTTTACTTCCAGCTTCAAAATGAATTTTAGAAGAAATCAACTGAATACTTTTGCCTTTTTCTATTGCATTTTGACCTGTTGATATGAATGATAAACCTATCAAACAAAATAAATACAAGTATGTTTGTTTTTTTAGCATCAATTTGGGTTTCCAATATAACTATTTAATTCAATTTTAATAAATGGATACAACGGGTGGTTTGTAAATTGCAACTCAGGCTTTGTGTGGTTTACTATTCTATAAGGAACAATATCGTTAGCAATACTTTTATTAGGCAATCCATTTACAAAACAATTTGACATATCATTACTAATTATAGTAATTAAAGATTCTTTCATCAACGTATATTCAAAAGTTAGCTTTCGTTGTTGTCTAATTCCTTCATCTAAAAATAGGTGATCTACCCAAATAATCGTTTTGTTTTTAGTGTAATAAGTAACTAAAACTTGTGGTACAGTAACCTCATTTAGCCCACTATTAAATAAGGTGCCATTGATGTTACTTTTGCCGATAGAAAGATCACTTAAAGTTAAATATTTGTACAAATCTGATCCAGAAACATTTCCTGCAGCTTGTAAATTAAACTTTGTAGGCTGTTCACTTAACTGAATAGGAGTAAACTCATTTGGATTAAAAGTTGTGGGTATTGGGTCCTCAATATTTGCCCATGCGATGCCTTCAAAATTAATTTTAAAACTCGTAATTTCTTTTGGCATCAATTTGTGTTTAACATGGTATTTGGCATTAAATGTGGCTAGTTCTACATTTTCGTCAGTATAAAGAGTTCCTTTTAAAACGACATCTGCGGGTACGTTATCAATATTTTGTATCTCACCAATAATAGCATATTGATCTTTATGTTTCACCAATTTAGCAGAAACAATTTCTAAAACCGGTTGTTTTAACACATCTTCATGATGTGTTTGTTCTGTGGTAATTCTTCGTCTTCCTTGATTAAAATATTTTGTGATATTATTTGAATATAATTGATCAGGTGGAATATCAGTATCTAGCTTTTCTGGGTTTAAATACCACTTCCCTTTATGTTTAGTAAGAGTTTTATAGAACGTTCTATCTATATTTTCAAGTGGAGTAATCCATTCTGTTGTTACAGTAGCAATTGCAGTACTATCATTTTTGATTGTAATGTTACTATCTATATGATCTAATTTAGCATACGAGCTCAATAAACCATCAGTTACAGAAATCTCTAGCATGTATTGATCTAAAGTTACACCACTAGTTGGGTTTATCAAACTATAAGCGGCTTCAAATCTTTTAAAATCTAGTGCATCATAATACGCTAAAACTGCATTTTTTGGAGAATGCTGCGCATTGTTTTTAATATAGAATTGATATACACCAAAAAAAATGAAGAAAAAGATTAACAAAGCCCAGTAAAAGGAAAATGTGACTAGCTTTTTAGGGAATTTTTTATATTCATTTTTTTCAATGAATGGTCTCGTGGTTGTTTTAGAAATATTTTTTGATTTACGAATCCACTCGATAAAATGTTTTGTTGTTATTTTAGAAATATTTTTTAATTTCCGAATCCATCCTAATTGAATATTGATGATAAAAGCCAACAAAACCAACAATAATGGAATAGTTCCCCAAAGTATTTTTTGCCATTTTGATACATCCTCTTTGGGTAAAATAGAGGATAATGGAGGGACATTTAATTTTTCCCAAACCATAACGCCATTTTCAAGTTGCGGGAGTCTTTGCCAACCACAGAAATACAATATTGGGTCATAAAATTTATCGTTCGAAAAAATATACTTCAGATTGTATTTTTCAGGTACAGTTAAAAATTGTTGCAAAGAACCGATTCCTTCCACGCCTTTAAATTTTGAGTTTTCTAATCGTTCTATAGCACGGGTAGTTAATTCTGGTAATCTTCTTGCAGAGTGGTAATTTCCATCGACACTTAATGCATTAGTTCGTGCACCTAACCAAGCCATTTGATCTCCAAACCCTAAGGTTAAATAACGCCAATGATCATGTTGATCCTGATTTAAAAAATTAACAATCGGAAGCATTTTAATTTTTTGTGGTTGCGTAGGTCTAAAATAACCAAGACTCATTGTAAACACAATCATGAATAAAAACAATAGGGCAAGTACACCTCCAATAAGTCGAGGATAGATGGTTCCAAGATGTTTTTGAAGGTGTGCTTTTAAGTCTTTTTCTGCCAAACGATATATGAATTCACCAAACATGGGTAATGACATAATGGATGCCCAAAGCGTAAATCGATCTAGTGTTAAAATATTAAATGCTGTTTCTCCTAATATCATTTTAGGTAATGGGGTTGTTCCTCCAGTTCCTAACAATGTTAGCATACTTATAGAAAGGCCAAAAAACAAATACCGTTTGCTATAATATCTATAAAAGATATAGGGAAGAATAAATAACAAGACTCCCCAAGGAATAAGGAAAAAAACCAATCCAGAAGAAGTGATTTCTAAAAAATTATCTCTAGAGCCATGAGGTATTGGAACTTGTGTAATGGGGTTGTTTTTGCTATTTATCCAATAGGGTAAAATAGCTCCTATTATAATGATGAGTGTAAGAAATCCAAAACTTAATATGCGTTTAAAGAGTTTGAAAAAAGTAGCGATAAACAATTTAAGTCTTACCTCTTTAAAAGAGTTTACTTTCTCTCTTGAAACATCCATAATTACCATTCCTATCAAAGGGAAAATAAAAAAAATCATTCCAAAAATGATTGTTACATGATGAGAGCTAACAATTACACCAATTAAGGAAAGTGAGGTTAGAAGATAGCGATATTTACCAGTTCTTAACCAAAGATATATTTGTGGCATCGAATGCATTAAAAAGGAAATTCCTATTATGCTTGGTAATTGGCCAAAGATGTGTAAGGTTTCTAAAAAAGACGAAGATAATGCAGCGAGAATTGCCGCATAACCAGCAACGGTTTTATTAGACGTAATTACTAGAGAAAAACGATAAACTCCTGTGATAAACAAAACGATGC
>JAESTN010000302.1 GCA_016763595.1 Flavobacteriaceae bacterium
ATTGAAGTAATTTTGGAGCTGCACATTCACCAGAACCTGCTGGCGGTTTTAATGCAGAAGTTTCTAAAAATAGTTGCGATAAGTCTTTGACTTCTTTTTTAGCGTTTAAAAATTGATATTGTTCAAATAAATACTGTTGCAATGCTGCCGATTTTGTTTTACGTGCTTCTTTTAAAGTTTCAATCTGGTTTGTAAAAACAGATAGTTTTTCTGTAATTGCATTTAAGGTGTGTTCCCAGTATCGTGTTACATTGTTAAAGAAATATTTTGCCTCTAGGCTTTCTTTTGCGAGTGTCTTCTCAAATGCGGCATAGGCTTCTAGTTTCAATTCAAAATGTGCTTTGTCTCTTTTCAAATCACGTTCGTTTTTTGTCGTTTTTAACCCTTGTTTTTTCTCCTTAATATCAATGGCTGCCTTTTTCTTTTCTGCTTTAAATTGTGAAAGTAATTCGTGGTAGTCTGAGTTATTTTCTAGGTTTTCGAGTTTTAAATTAATTGCGTTTAAAAGAGCTTCCTCTTGCAAGAAGTACGAATTTTTACTGAGCATGTCATAGACTGGTGGTACAAATTTTTTATGCGAATTTGTTTCTGCTAATTTCCCAGAAACAGCAGAAATATAACCAAGTGCTCCCTGTTGGTTTTGAACTACCAAAACACCAAACATTTTTCCAATAACCAAGCCTTTTTTAGAAGGGACTAATCCAAAATTATGTTCAAAATCGGTTTGAGTTTTTAGATAGTCTTGTACTTCATGAGCGGCAATCTCACACAACCCATGTGGCTCGTAGTAAAACGGAAATGTGAATTTTGATGGAAGTTTAATGCCATCTATAGAACTAGAAAAATATTGAAAATACGATTGCAAAATTACTGTTTTGAGTTTTTAGCAAAGGTAAAGGAGTTCCTCAAATAAACCAATTATGCCGCCATTTCTTGTAATGCTTTTACAAAGATATCTAATTCGTCTGTCGTGGTAAATACGTTTGGCGTAATTCTACAGCCTTTTACACTAGTTCCGTTAATGCCTACAGTATAAATCTTGTAATGGTCCATTAATTTTTTAGCCATCTCTTTTGGATGGACTCCTTCAATACCAACATTGGCAATGCCACATGCCCTGTGAGATTCTTTTGGAGTATTGATATTTATTTTCGGTAATTCTCTCACTTGTTTTGTCCAGTATTCTTGCAGATATCTTAGTCTTGCTTCTTTTCTAGCACCACCTAACATATTGTAATAGTCAATAGCATTTTCAATTGATAAATCATGATAAACAGGATTAGTTCCGGTATGATTCAAACGAGCAATATCTCCAGGTTTTCTATCATGTTCTGCAAAAACGGGCCATAAGGTATCAATGTGTTCATCCGTAATATACAATAATCCTGTTCCTAAAGGAACTGCTAACCATTTGTGTAAACTCGAACCGTAAAAATCACATTCCAACTCTTTAATATCAAATTCAAAATGCCCGACACAATGTGCGCCGTCAACCATTACTTTTACACCTTTGCTATGTGCCATTTTACAGATTTTTTTAATAGGTAAAATATGTCCTGTAGTATTTATCATATGACATACCATCAATAATTTGGTTTTCGATGTGATAACATTTGCGTAGAGGTCTACAATTTCTTTATCAGATCTTGGGTGATTTGGGACAGAAACTATTTTATTTACAACTCCAAAACGAGCAGCAACTTGCTCAAACATCATTCTCATAGCACCATAATCTTGAACGGCAAAAATAGCTTCATCTCCAACTTTCCAATCCATTCCTTTAATCACCATATCTAAAGATTCTGTAGTGTTTCTGGTAATAATTATGTTTTTTGCAGGGCTTTTAATCACCTTTGCCAATTTTTCTGACATGCGTTTTTTATCATCTACACGCTTGGTGCGCATATAATAGGACCCCTCATAATTTATCATATCTATATGCTTATGTAAGGCGTTTAATGTTGGAGTTGGAATGATATTGTAATACCCGCTTTCTAAGTTGATATAGTCTGGTTTCAACTTATAATCTTGGCGAATTCTTAACCAAAAATCTTCATTTTTGGCTAGTTTATCTACAGGGATTTTAGCAACTTCTTCTACACAGGAGGCTAAAGTACTTCCATAAATAGGCGCAGCTAATACCGCTAAAGAGATGTTTTTAAGGAATTCACGTTTTTTCATTTGGGTGGTTTTTGTTAAAGATACAGGAATCTTATTTACGGTATTGGAAATCAATGCTTAACCAGGTAGGAATTTCATGTGCTACTTAATGAATGATTGCAGATGATCGGACTAGTCTTCCATGACCATCTTGAATTTTTGTAAGCGTGGCAATAAATAAGATTTCAATTGCAGGAAGAAGAGGTGAATTTACCACATTTTCTAATTGGGTTTTTCCAGGATGATGTGCAGGAAGCCTATGTCTTAGAACAGCATCTGCACTTATAATACCTCTTTTGATAATTAGAAATTGTGCAGTTGATTCTGAAAACACGTATTTCTACTGCGTATCGATTGAATGATTCTTTGTAGTTTTATTCAAAACTTATGGTAATGGAAGTAGTTGCTCAATCAAAAATACAGACAGTAGCATCAATACAAAATATTGATGCGGTTATTAAAATTTTAGAGGACATTATCAAGCAATCTAAAATCAACAATGATCCCTTAGGGTATTTTGCGGCACTCTATAAAAAAGTAACCCTAAAAGTTAAAGAGGGCATCGCAAATAATATCTTTGATGATGGACCACGAATGGAAAAACTAGATGTTATTTTTGCGTCTAGATATCTTGATGCTTATGCTACATATCAAAAGAATGAACCCGTAACCGAATCTTGGGAAAAAGCCTTTAAGATGTCTAAAAAATATTGGCCAATTGTATTGCAACATTTGCTTATTGGAATGAATGCGCATATTAATTTAGATTTAGGAATTGCCGCTGCTGAGGTGATGAAGGGAAAAAATATTAATGATCTCAAAGGCGACTTTGATAAAATTAATAAAATCTTGTCTTCATTGGTACA
>JAESTN010000303.1 GCA_016763595.1 Flavobacteriaceae bacterium
CAATATATTTTCGTGCAAGGATTTGATGTATTTTGCATTGTTGGCAACATTCCAACTTCTATGAGTTTTATTGAACGAATGTGCTGATGGTCCAATTCCGATGTACTTTTTCCCTTGCCAATAACTTGTATTGTGTTTCGAGAAATAGGCTGGTTTTCCAAAATTTGAAATCTCGTAATGCACAAAGCCTTGCTTTTGTGTTTCCGCGACTAAAATATCAAAATGTGCTCTTGCAACTTGTTCTTCTAACTTGGGGTACTTTCCTTGTTTGATAAACGAGTCTAAGGCTGTTTTTGGCTCAACCGTTAAAGCGTAACTAGAAATATGGTTGATTCCAAAATCGAAAAGAATTTGCAAATTTTCTTTCCAACGTTCATTGGTCATATTCGGAATTCCATAAATTAAATCAACCGTAATATTATCAAAGCTGCCAATGGCAGCGGATAAGCAATCCTTTGCTTCAGTTGCATTGTGTGCTCGATTCATGCTTTTTAAGTCTTCTTCAAAAAAAGATTGTACACCAATACTTAATCTATTTACTGGACTTTTTGCCAATTCTAAAATGGTAGCCTCAGACAAATCATCTGGATTTGCTTCTAATGTAATTTCTGGATCTTCTATTACGCTATAGTTCTCTTCAATAGTTTTTAAAATTGATTGAATTTCTTCTGTAGACAATAAACTTGGGGTTCCACCTCCAAAATAAATGGTTTCAATAGTTTCATTTCTCAATTCCTCTTTTCGCAAAACCAACTCTTTTTGCATACAGGAAATCAGCTCATCCTTCTTTTTTAATGAAGTAGAGAAATGAAAATCGCAATAAAAACATGCTTGCTTACAGAAAGGGATGTGTAGATATATTCCGGCCATAGTTCAATTAACAATTATCAGTTATCAGTTATCAGTTATCAGTTATCAGTTATCAAAAATAAAAACTTGAGCATTGCAATTGATAATTGAACACTGTTTATTGTTTATTAATTCTAGTAGTTTTTAAAATTGAAAATAAAATTCTTGCAATTTCATCAGCTTGCTCAAATAATATTTTAAATTCTGTTTCATTAATTTCATGACTGTCTTTTAATAATGAAAGCCAATATTTAGTCTCTAAACATTCTTTATAAGCGATTGACATTTTTGCTGAAAAATCTGCTTTAGAGATTGCGCCGTTTGCTTCCATTATATTTGCCCCAACTGAAGTTCCACTTCTTAAAATCTGCTTTGACAAAACATATTCTCTATTCTCTTTAACTATCTTTTTACTTAATTTCACAATTTGCAAGGCGAAATCATATGATTTATTTTGTAATGGATTGTTCTTTAATTTCATAGCATTGAAAATTAAATTTATTGACAACTATTTATTCATTCATTGATTACTGATAATTGCTAATTGATCTTCTTTGGATTCTGTTTCACAAAACTCGCCCAACCCGTATAATTTTTACCTCCAATTACTTTTCCAGAATTGTAAAAATGACAAACTGCAGCTGCCAAACCATCAGTAGCATCTAAATTTTTGGGCAAGGTTTTTAAGTTTAACAATGATTTTAACATCAATGCTACTTGCTCTTTACTGGCATTTCCATTACCGGTAATTGCCATTTTAATTTTCTTTGGCAAATATTCTGTAATCGGAATTTCACGAGACAGTCCAGCTGCCATCGCGACTCCTTGTGCTCTTCCCAATTTCAACATTGACTGCACATTCTTACCAAAAAAAGGTGCTTCAATAGCAATCTCATCAGGGTTATACGTATCAATCAATTCGATGGTTCTTTCAAATATCAGCTTTAATTTTAGGTAATGATCGTCGTATTTTTTTAATAGCAGTTCATTCATCTGAATAAATTCCATTTTCTTTCCGACAACCTTTATCAAACCAAAACCCATAATGGTTGTTCCTGGATCAATCCCTAAAATGATTTTCTCTGTCTTCACAATCGCAGATTGTTTTATTATTTAATTAGAATGTCTTTTTCACAACGATTATGTATTACTTTGCATCAATGCAAAAATCGCCTTCACACAAAACTAAGCAATTCTTAGCGCTCGCTATCAAACTTTTTATAGTTATTGGCTGTGGTTATTTTATTTACACAAAACTGAGTCAAAACAACCAATTGTCACTTTCTGATTTTTATTCAGAAATTATCAAAAGCGATCTTTTATTGCTTAAAAGCATTATTTTATTAGTGTTTTTCAGCCTTTTTAATTGGTTTTTCGAAATCACAAAGTGGAAAACGCTTGTTTCATCTTGCAAGAAAATTGATTTTAAAATTGCTGCAGTTCAAAGTTTAGCCTCTTTAACGGTTTCTTTAATTACTCCAAACCGAATTGGAGAATATGGTGCAAAGGCAATCTACTTTGAAAAACCCATGAGAAAACAAATTCTTGTTCTAAATTTAATTGGAAACCTTTTTCAATTGCTAACCACGATTATTTTTGGAAGCATCGGAATTACTTTTTTCCTTCTTAATTTTGACATAGACATTCCTATTAAATCGACAGTTTTAGTAATTAGTTTCTCTTTTCTATTCGTTCTTTTTGCCTGGTTTATTTATAAAAAAGGATATTCTTTTAAAGGACATTCTTTAAAATCATTGCTGAATTATATTTCTAAAATCCCGAATTCACTCACCTTAAAAACAGGTTTGTATTCTGTTATTCGATATCTTTTTTTTTCGCATCAATTCTATTTTTTATTAGTACTTTTTCATGTTGACATTACATATTCGGAAGCATTATTTTCAATTTTTAGCCTGTATTTTTTAGCATCGCTTATTCCTATGTTATCCTTATTTGATGTTGTTCTTAAAGGGTCTATTGCTATTTGGGTCTTTTCATTTTTCAATTGTACTGAAACAAGTATTTTATCTGTTGTGTTCATAATGTGGGTTTTCAATTTTGTGTTGCCAAGTATTGCAGGAAGCTATTTTGTACTTACTTTTAACATAGATAATCTTATTTCTTCTAAAAAATGATCGTTGTTAGCATCCTTTTCTTCATGTACATAATTACCATTGGTGTTTTTATTTTTGTTTATGACAAAGTGCAGGTGTTTACGCGAAAAGAACTTAAGTCTAAGACTACGTTTACTGTGGTAATCCCATTTAGAAATGAAGGGAATAACTTACCTAAATTACTAGCGTCGATTGGTTCTTTAAAATATTCAAAAGAACTTGTTGAAATTCTATTTATTGATGATGATTCTACAGATAGCTCTGTAAAAATCCTCGATATATTCGCTAAAGAAAACACTCAAATTGACCTCATCTTATTAAAAAACGAACGCATTTCTAATTCACCAAAAAAAGATGCCATTGCAGCAGCTTTAAAAATTGCCAATAATGAATGGATTATCACGACAGATGCAGATTGTATTTTACCTGAAAACTGGTTAAAAACCATTGATAATTTCATTCAACAAAACGAATGTAATATGATTGTCGCTCCTGTAACGTATAGCACCAACAAAAGCTTTTTACATCAATTTCAGTTATTAGATTTTTTAAGTCTACAAGCATCCACTGTCAGTGGATTTGGTTTGCAAAATCCCTTTTTATGCAATGGCGCAAATTTAGCATACAAAAAAGAAATCTTTGAAAAAGTAAACGGGTTTGAAAACAACAATGCTATTGCTAGCGGTGATGATGTTTTTTTGTTAGAAAAATTCTTACAATTTGACAGCTCCAAAGTAACCTATCTTAAATCTCATGAAGTAATTGTAAAGACTTTTCCAGTAAACACATTTAGTGAATTAGTACATCAAAGAGTTCGATGGGCCTCCAAAACAGCTAACTACAACTTGTTTTTCGGTAAATTAATAGGGGTACTTATAGTAGTAGGAAATAGTATTATTGCACTTTCACCTTTACTGGTTTTATATGAGGTTATTTCAAGCAGTACAGCTATTTCCTTTTTTTTAATGAAATTGTTTTTTGATTATGTACTACTTCAAAGAATGAGCCGTTTCTTCAAACAAAAAATCTCCGTTACAAATTATGTAAGCAGTAGTCTCTTATATCCTTACTTTACATTGTTAATCGTTTTAAAATCACTTTTCAGCAACTACAACTGGAAAGGAAGAACTTTTAAAAAGTAATTAAGGCAATATTTTAGAAAGAATAGATTCTGCATTCATAAACAAATACACGATAACTATTAATACAATAATAAAAGCAATTCCCCTTTTTGGATTTCCTTTTTTACGTCCTCGTATTCTTCTAAACTTGATTCTTTTTTCTTCCATTATTATATATTATTTCACTTTTACAGCCCTCAGCATTTCTCTTTTTCCAGGTGGGCCATCTAGACGTTCAACAGTAAACCCAACTTCTTGCATGGCTCTACGTACACTCCCTTTAGCACAATAGGTAACTAACACTCCGTTTTCTTGCATTGCTTCAAACATTATTCTAAAAATGGCTATTGACCACAATTCAGGTTGATGCGCTGCTCCAAAAGCATCAAAATAGACCAAGTCGAATTGATTTTGAGCAGTAATATCTTTAAAAAATTGTTTTCTTTTCTCTAAAAAAAAACCTGTTACAACCTCATGATTCTCTTCCCAAGAAACGTGATGCAACTGATTAAAAACTGCTTCTTTTTCAACAACATTTAACTCCGAAACATAATTTAACTGCCCTGCTTCTTCTTCTGTAACTGGGAAGGCTTCTACACCAACATAATTAATAGCAATTTTTCTTTTCTCAGCTTCTAATAAAGTGATAAAGCAATTCAATCCAGTTCCAAAA
>JAESTN010000030.1 GCA_016763595.1 Flavobacteriaceae bacterium
AAGTGATACCAGAAATGGAAGGAAAATTAACAGGAATGGCATTTAGAGTTCCGACAATGGATGTGTCTGTGGTGGATTTAACTGTTCGTTTAGAAAAATCAACTTCTTACGAAGCTATTAAAATGGCCATGAAAAAAGCTTCTGAGAATGAAATGAAAGGAGTTTTAGGGTATACTGAAGAATTATTGGTTTCTCAAGATTTTGTTGGAGACACTAGAACTTCAATTTTCGATGCCAACGCAGGTGTAGCATTGAATGACAATTTTGTAAAAATAGTATCTTGGTATGATAATGAAATGGGGTATTCGACAAAAATTGTCGACTTGATAGAATATGCTGATACCCTAAAAAAGAAAGAAGAATTACAAGAGTCCGTTTTGGCTTAGCTAATTGTGTAATTATATTGATAAACCGTTTTGAGAGATCAAAACGGTTTTTTTATGTCTATTTAATTCTTAAATATTTTTCAATAATTTCTCTATCCATATTCGCCGCTTCTACTTTTTCTCTTCCATATTGAATTAAGGTATCACCCTTGATTTCTATTCTAAAGTGGAATTTATGGTTTCTGATGGCTTTATATTCTATAAACTCTAAGGTTTCAGTATACTTTTCACCATCAAATGTATAGGTTCCTGCGCCCGCATAGAAACGGTCTGAGGTGTCTTTTGGTTGGTTGATAAACGAAAAATGAGTCTCATTTATAATTTTGATAAAATTGGTTTTAGAAACATCTTTAATCTGAATAACACCTGCTTCTTTAATTTGATTGTAAAATAATTTCCATGAGCCTATAATGGCTGACTTTTGAGTTTCTTTTTGCTGACAAGAAGTAATTGAAATCAGAATTAAGCTAAGGAATAAGACCGCTTTTTTCATCTTATTTGATTGCTATAGCACTCACTTCTACATTTACAAATTTTGGTAAGTTGGCAACTTCTACAGTTTCTCTTGCAGGTGCAGTTGCTTCATTAAAATAACTTCCATACACTTCGTTTATAGCTCCAAAATTGTGCATGTCTGAAATAAAAATTGAAGTTTTTACAACGTTTTCAAAAGTCATGTCTGCTGCTTCTAAAACGGCTTTTAAATTCTCCATTACTTGTTTTGTTTCTGTAGTAATGTCATCCAAAACTAACGCTCCATTTTCAGGGTTAATGGCAATTTGGCCTGAGGTATAAAGTGTGTTCCCGACTAATGTTGCTTGATTGTATGGTCCGATTGGAGCTGGAGCTTTTGTTGTTGTAATTATGGTTTTCATGGTTGTTTTGTTTAAAATAATAATCTATCTGGTAAACTTCGTTTGTCCCATTTTAAGTCACTTAACATGCTAGAGTTTACCCCGATTCTAAAGTAATAAGATTTGTTGTTCCCAAATGGAGACCAATCAAAGTTAAAATTCCAACTATCTAGGTCTCTTGTAAAACCAAGGCGGGTATAAGAAAATCCTTTGTTTTTAAAATCATAACCAGAACTGTACCGTACTTTCCATTTAGGAGATAGTTCTAAGTTTCCATTAAACATTAATGTGTTAGATCCAATTTGGCTAGTATTATAACCATTATCCGTAAAGTTAACTGTATATGCAAGATTGATTGTCCAGGGAATTGATGCTTTATAAAGCTTGGTTTCTTTTACTTCGCTTTTCTTATCGTTTGTATTGCTCTTGCTTGTGTCTCCAAATTGATTTTGATTTGACTGATTTGAAGTGTTTTTATCTTTGTCTTTTTTTTCAAAATCCTTGCTAGATAGTGAGATGTTTGCGGATAAATTTGCATTTGTTAATCGCAAGAGTTTCTTGTTAAATTTATTGATTCTTTTTCCGTCGCTATTAACTTGATAAGGGTCAAAAGTAGCACCAAAATTTAAGGATAACTTATCTTTGAAGAAACGCGTTCCAGCGGTCATAGAGACTAGGCTCCAACGCAAACTATCAGCGGCAATATTGTAACTAGTATTAAAATTTAAATTATTTAATATAGTAATCTTTTTATCTTCCACTTCTGTAGAATCCTTAGATGCAACTTTCGCTTCTAAAACATTGTTTAAAGAAAATGTAATGGAGTTCGACAATCCGCTACTTGGGCGTCCATAGATGCCATTCTCAAAAGGAGAATAGGTTAACATATCTGTAGGATCTGCGCTTTGTTGGACTTGCTTGTAGTATTTGTTCGCGAAATCTGGTCTGTATCCGTAAGATATAGAGGGTCTAATAGTATGTCTTAGTTTGATCTTTCCTTTGTTTAAACTAAAATTACCATAAACATTGGTTCCTAAAGAAAGTCCGATATTATATTCTCTAAAACTTTTAAAGCCTCTAATTGTGTCATTAACGGCTGCTCCTAGTCCTAGATCTGTATCACTATTAGGGCTCAAAGGATCATATCTTTTATTGATGTAGTCAAAATTCCAAATTTCTTTATAATTAGCACTAGGTGTTAAGGTAAAATACTTTAAGAATTTCATGTTTGTGTTTGCAGAGGCGGTATGCTGTATTCCCGCTTTTGCCGTTTTAAACATTTCGGGTTTAAAAAAGAGAGAATCTACCGTGTTAATTCTATAATCTCCTTTCATACTATAGTTGAACCCGATTTTTTGTACTGCGTTTTTTTTAGCGCCTCCTATGCCTGCAAAAGGATAAATTCGATCCATGTTGACTTGTAATGAAGGTAAGGTCATGGTTATTTTTTGCGTATTGGTGTTTTGTGAATGGGTTGCAGTAGCATTCAAATTAAATGGGGTGCCAATAAATTTTTTGTAATATGAAACAGAAGAACTTAAAGTATTCGTTAAGCGATCTGGACTATTTACTTCGTTTAATGATTCTCGAAAATACTTGCTACTACCTAGGTTTACAGAAGCAGAAAAACGGGCATTGGGATTTGACTTACTGTCTTGTGTGTGTGACCATCTTAAATTAAAATTTGTAGATTTACTATAATCATCAAACCCTTTTACGCTTCTAATTAAGTTCTCGAACCTTAGACTAAAGTTACCGCTGTATTTATACCGAACAACATAACTAGATTCTGTTCTTAAACCCCAGCTTCCATTAGTATATACATCTCCCATTAACGAAATATCTAAGTAATCATTCAACGCTAAATAATAACCACCATTTTGTAAAAAATATCCTTGATTATTTGCTTCTCCCCAAGTTGGAATTATAAACCCTGATGCTCTTGTGTCTGTCATGGGGAAATATGCAAAGGGAATCGCTATTGGCGTAGGGACATCTGCAATTACTAAATTACTTAAACCTACAATTATTTTTTTTCCAGGCACTAATTTTGCCCTTCTAGTTTGTATGTAATAATCTGGATTGGGTTTGTCAGAAGTTGTAAACCTCATATTTCCTAAAAAGATGACAGAATCATTCACTCTTTTTGTGCGTTCTGAATAGGTAATCATTCCAGACTGGTTGGATTTCATACCGTAAATGATTGCTTTTTTTGTTTTGAAATTATATAGGATTGAATCCTGTTCAGACTCCTGACCATCTTGTTTAAATACGGGTCTTTGTTGGTAGCCGAGACTGTCTTTAATCCCTTTTGCAAAAAGGGTGTTCTTCTTGTTGTCTATTAAAATATATCCAGCTTTTAAATCAATATCATCGTACGTTACATGAGCTTGATTGTAAAGCTCTATTTGTTTTTTCTTCGCATTTTGTTTAATATAGTCAACAGCGTTGTGGGTGATTTTACTTTCAAAAGAACTTTTTGGCTTAATAATAGTGTCCTTTTTAACAGTGTCAATTGCTTTATTTAGTAGTAAGCTATCCTTTTTTAGAAGAGATTTCTTACTTTTAATAAGTGGAATTGGCTTCGTTTTTGCTTTTATGTCTTGAGCATAACCAAATTGCAAGCAGAAAAAGCTAAGAAAGCCGAATAAAAGTATATGATGTATGTTTGATTGCAATGCTTTTAATGCTATTTTTGTGATAAATGTAAAAATATGCTTCAATTATGGAAGCGCCAAATTTGAGTTGCCAAAATTAAGTAAAAATTATTGATGCCATTGTTAACACGTATTAAATTTACAAATAATAAAAAGTTGTTGCTTCTTTTGATAAGTTGTTGTTTCCTTTTTGGGGTGAACCATCAAAATTTTGCGCAAAAAAAAATCTATACCGTTGTTTTAGATGCTGGTCATGGAGGTCATGACCCAGGGAATATTGGGAACGGGTATAGAGAGAAAAATATTGCATTAAAAACAGCATTAGAAATAGGGAGAATTATTGGAGCGAAAAAAGACATTAGAATTGTGTACACAAGGAATAAAGATGTTTTTATAGATCTTTGGAAAAGAGGAAACATTGCGAATGATGTAAAGGCAGACTTGTTTGTCTCAATTCACTGTGATTCTCATACTTCAAATGCATACGGAGCAGGAACTTTTGTATTGGGTTTGCATGCTAACAAACGTAATTTTGAAGTTGCCAAAAGAGAGAACAGTGTAATCCTTTTAGAAAAAGATTATAAGCAAAACTATAAATACGATCCAAATTCACCAGAATCTATTATTGGATTGTCCTTATTACAAGAAGAAAATTTAGAGCAAAGTTTATTGTTGGCAAGTAGTATTCAGAATAATTTCATTAAAAAAAATAAAAGAAAAAGTAGAGGCGTAAAACAAGCAGGTTTTGTCGTGTTGTTTCAAACCACCATGCCAAGTGTTTTGGTAGAATTGGGTTTTCTTACAAACAAAAAGGAGGGACGATACTTAAACTCAAAAAATGGGCAAAAAGCAATGGCCAAAAGTATTGCGTCTTCGATCACTGAATATGTAAATCAGTTAAAGTTAAATACTGTTGATATAATAAGTGAAGAAATTCCTGTAGTTGGAGAAACTAAAAAAATAGAAACCCTTAAAACAGACACGATCTTATTTAAGATTCAGATTTCTTCAAGTAAGCGAAAAATTGCAACGAAATCATATAACTTTAAAGGGTTAAAGAATGTAGAAAGAGTTAAGGTACAGTCGTACTATAAATATTATTATGGGAAAACATCTAATTATAAAAACATTCAATCTTTACTTAAAAGAGTGAAAAAGAAAGGCTATCGATCTGCATTTATAGCCGCATTTAAAAATGGAGATAAAATCTCGGTAAAACAAGCCTTAAAAACAAGGTGATTTAACAATCATCTTCAAAAATTATTAGTAATATTGTTACTTAAATAAGAATTATGTCTAGAGAATTAAAAACAGGGTTTATTGCAGTGGTTATAGTTGCATTATTTGTCTGGGGGTTTAACTTCTTGAAAGGAGAAAATATATTTGCTAAAAACCAACGTATTTATTTTGTTGAGTACGACAATATTCAAGGCTTGAAGAAGTCTAGTAGTGTGACAATTAACGGATTGCATGTAGGTACGGTTGTTAATATAGAGTTTAATAAAGATCCTGAAAAGAAAGGGAAATTGGTTGTTGAACTTTTAATTGAGAATGATTTTGAGTTCTCTAAAAAGAGCATCGCTAAAATTTATAGTGCTAGTTTAATGGGAGGACAATCGTTGGCAATTATTCCATCTTATGAAGGTGAATTAGCGCTTTCGGGTACTTATTTAGCAGGAGAAGTTGAATCTGATATTTTTTCTACAGTTGGAGAGAAATTAAATCCACTACAAGCAAAATTAGAAAGTGTAATTG
>JAESTN010000304.1 GCA_016763595.1 Flavobacteriaceae bacterium
GTTTAATTTCAATTTCTTTTTTATCATTTACGGTTACTGTGTGTTTTTGATAATTTAAATGATAGAAAACGAGCTTAATTGGTAGTTTATCTACTTTTATTAGAAATTGACCATTTTCGTTACTTGATGTTCCAGTATGTGTACCCTCAATTATTACACTACAAAAAGGAATTACCTCTCCAGAATTTAAATCCATCGTTTTCCCATTTATGGTATAGGTAACTTTTTTTAGAACTACTTGATTGCTAATGATTTTAAAGTAGATCTTTTTTTTGTCAAGTATTTTTGAAAGAATATTTTCTAGTATTTCATTTTCAACTTTTAGTGTGAATAACTGATTTAAATCAAGGCTGTTATTCTCATAAAAAAAATTGTAATCTGTTTGAGATTCTATACTTGAAAAAACTTCTTTAATGGTTACTTTAGTTAAATCAAAACTTATTTTATTACTGTTGTTCGCAGTAGCCTGTACAATACTAATAAGGATAAGGAGGGAGAATAGAGCTCTTTTTAACATATAGCAGGTGTTATTAAGGGTAAATAATTATATTGTTATGATAACCCAATACGGGTTTATGATTTATTTAATTCTAGATATTGTTATGGTATTTGCTTTTTTTGTATACTTAAATTCTGATAATTCTTTAAATACATTTAAGACCTCTTCTATTGTTTCAGAAGTAAAAGTTCCTGTAAATCTATTGTTATTTAAGTCAGAAGAATTTAAGTTGATTTTTAAGTTATAATATCTTTCCATTTCTTTTATGATATCTTCAAATCGATCATTGCTAAAATGTAATTTTCTTTTTTTCCAAGCAATATGTTTTTCTACAATAGCTTGTTTTATACTAAAATTGTCTTTTTCTAAAACAAACTGTTCTCCAGGTTTTAAGATGATGCTTTTGCCATTTTTTGCTGACTTTTTGTATATACTAACACTCCCTTCCTCAAGAACAACCGATGCGTTTTTGTCGTTGTTGTAACTGGAGACATTAAACCTTGTTCCCAAAACTTTAATACGCATATCTGTAGTGTTTACCGTAAAAGGAGCTTTTTTGTTCTTTGCTACGTCAAAAAAGGCTTCTCCTTTCAGAAAAACTTTTCTATTGCTCTTGTTAGCGTAATTACTAAGGTATTTTAAGGTGCTGCCTGAGTTGATTGTAATAGTGGTGCCATCTGTTAAAGTAATGTTGTAAACGGTTGCATTTGGCACTGAAATAATGTGATAAGATGAAGAAGTACCTTTAGATGTATACACTAATTGGCCTTCATTAATTGAGGCAATTAATTGACCTTTTTTATTCTTAATTACTTTATTTAATTTGTCATTTAAATTATATTTAGAACCATCACTTAGTTCTAATACAATTTGATTATTATAATCGAAAATGTACTCTTCTTCATTAGTACTGTTCTGAAAATAGAAAAAAAAGCTTCCAAGGGCAATTGTCAATATTGCTGCATATTTTAAGAAGGGTTTATAAAATAGTGCTACTTTGTTTTTAGGTGCAATTTCTTTGTGTACTTTTTCTAGTGCATTTACAGTATTGATATTGCTGTTGTAAATGAGATCTAATCGATGATTTTCTTTAATATAGTTTTTAAAAATCTCTTGATTGTCTTTGTTATTTAACCATTCCTCTAGTTCTCTAGCTTCCTCTTTAGAGATGGTGTTGGTTACATATTTTTGTATTAGATTTTCCAAAATAGTATTATTTTCTTAGATGACGATATCAAATTTAATTACCCTTAAAACTATTTTTTTTTTTACATTTACATAAAATGAAAACTACTATTCTCATTTATTGCTAGAACAATGAAAATTTTATGGAAAAGAATTCAAAATGATAATAAGCAGGACTTCAACAATTTGTTTAAGTCTTGCTATAGAATGTTGTGCTTATATATTGTTCAATTTACAAAAAATATGGATGATGCTGAGGATATTGTTCAAGAAGTTTTTGTGAAATTATGGATAAAAAGACATTCAATAAATATAAACTCATCCTTAAAATCGTATCTTTTTAAGGCTACATACAATGCTTATATTGATAGTGCTAGAAAAGAGCAACGAAATAATTTCTATTTAACAGAGCTTAAACACCAAGCATTACAACCTCAAATCGAAGAGATAAATGGTTTTGAAGAGAAGATAAAGAAGGTGAAAGTGATTGTTGATCAATTGCCTCAAAAATGCAAACAAATATTTTTATTAAGTAAATCTGAAGGGCTTAAAAATAAAGAAATTGCAATGAGTTTAAGTATATCAATTAAAACTGTAGAATCTCAAATGAGGATTGCTTTTCAAAAAATCAGAAATGAATTTAAATAAAACCAATAGGGTATTCATTTTTTTGGATTAAAATGTAGTTCTTATAAGAAATATTTCTTTTTTGTAATCTTTAAATTAAGTAGCTTCTGTTTGCAGTACTACAACGATTCTCCTAAAAGAAACTTGGTGCATCAATTTTCGAAATTACTGAATGATAATTTTGGGAAAAGTTTTCCTGTTTTCATGAATGAATATAACATTTCAGAAGCAAAAATCACATGAAAGAAAGTGGTGCTTTTAACATAAATTCTCAATACGAGAAAGAAAAATGAGAAAAAGAATTGTATCATTATATTGACGGTACTGCAAATGGTGAACTGCATGTTTGGGTGAGGGAAAAGTATATTGGTAATATTAAACAAGGTAGAAAAAGTAATAGAATGGGGGTATTTCTGTTGATTATGAAATCAATGCAGCAAAGGCAAAATTAGAAATAGATATGCCGGGAGCTAAACGAATGTAAACAGATTATATGTTGTTGCTAAAAGTTAAAGGAGAATGGAAAGTAATACACAAATCATATATGTTTTAAACCTTACAAGAAATAAGGTGACTAAATCTTTTGATATTCGTTCGAGAGGTTTTTTATTTTTTTAGTATAGGCTCTTAATTCAAACATTTCTTGAATAAATTTTTTAGAACTTTTGTAAGGGACATTGTATTGTTTGTTATTGATTGTTGCTACTTGGAATAAAGATTCCCAATGTGTTCTTATGGCTTTTAGAGCTTGTAAGTAGGTGTACGTTTCACTGTCGTAAATATGAGTTGGCTCAGAAAGAATTCCGTTGATCTCCAAAATTTTAAAATTAGATCCATTTTCTAGTTCCTCAAAAGTATTGTACTTAATATCAATTCTTCCATAATACCAGCCATCAATAGAATTACTTAATTGATCAAAAGTTTGTTCTAATTTTTTTGTAATTAAATGACCGCCACAGATAAATTGTGTTCCTTTAGAGTGATTTCCAATAGCGGTAAGTTTTATCTTCTGTCCTTTAGTTGGTATGCTATGTAATTTATCTTGATGAATTTCAGCAAGTATATCAATATAGCGTTTTGCTCTATCATTCGTAAGAATCAATTCTTTAAAAGTAGATTTCCCATCGCCAATAACAGCCAAAAATTTTTTTAATGTAATAGAAGTAATAGTTCCTTTTTCTTGGTTTGGCTTTTTATGATAGAATATTCCACATTCGTTTTTGTAGTCTAAAAACTCTTGAATAATGATATCAATAGGATATTGGTCTAAATATCGTTTTAACTCTTTAGCTGAATGTATTTTTTTACCAACAAGCCTCTAAAGCCAATATCTGGTTTCGCAATTAGGGGGAAATTTATTTCGCTTAATTTAAGTTCCGCGAATACCTTATCAATATTAGAATTTGGACCTACAAAAATCGTTTTTGGTTTAAACCTTTCCGGAATTAATTGAATAGTTTTGTATTTGCTTTCTGTACCATTTCCTGAACTTTTAATACAAGGATTTGCAGCACTAAAGAATGCTGAATGTTTTGCTTTAGCTGCTAAATAAAAAGCATACGGTAAATTAGGGACATAAAACATTGAAGTAGGCCAATATTCCCAGTTAAATAGCTTTGGTATTTTGTTTGCGCTTTTCAAATTTTTATTTATTAAATAGTGCGTCTAAAAATGTTTTAAATGTTTTAAATGCAAGAATCAA
>JAESTN010000031.1 GCA_016763595.1 Flavobacteriaceae bacterium
TCATTGACAGAAATCTCCTCTTAAGGTTTTTTAGTATTGAAACTTAATTTTTAAACCAAGCTTGTCTTAATTTTGCTTTTGGATTGTCTGCAGGCAATTCCTCAATAACCAAACTCTTTTGTTCCGTTTTTGGAGCAATTGCTTTTCCTTCTAGCTTTATTGTTTCTCCGTTTCTTACAACTTCAAAAACTAAAGAGTCTCCAACTTTCCACTGCGTAGACTTACCTAATATTTGTCTCGCATTCTGTAATGAGATTGCTTCTCCATTTACCGTTTTAATAAGGTCACCAGCTTTAACACCTAATGCAATTAAACCCGTATTGGTTCTTTTTGTAAAGAAGATTTCTCTTTTTGCATTTACACAAATAAATGGTTGATTTTTGTTGTCTAGAAAATATTTAGCATCAACAGTTTCTGTTACATTTTTGATTCCTGCTTTTGCAAAGAAGGTATTGTAATCTATTGGTGTATTTCCTACTACATGTGTTTTAAAAAATTCACCAACTGAAGGGTAGGTCATTTTTACAATCTCAGCAATAATTTCTTCATCTTTAAATGCTTTGTCTTTTCCATACTTTTTAGATAAATCTAACATCATATTTCTAACACCGTATGTTCCATTGCTTTCTTCTCTTAAAATAATGTCTAAACACATACCAATTAAAGCACCTTTCTGATATACATTACCATAGTTTTTAGCATATTTTGGTTCTAAAATATTCTTACTCATTTCAGTAAAAGACATGTCGTCGTCGAACCTCATCGATGAAGTAATTTTATTTTTCATCTCAGAAATAAACTCTTTTTCAGAAATCAATCCTTGATTTACTTGAAAAAGATTTGCAAAATATTCTGTCATACCTTCATACATCCATAAATGCTCAGACATGTTTGCTTTATTAAAATCAAAAGAATGAATTTCTTCTGAATGCACAGAAAGAGGCGTTACAATATGGAAAAATTCATGAGAAACAGTTCCGTTGATCATTCCGTCTGCAAGTTGTTTTTTAGAGTATGATTCTGGATATACTACAGTAGTAGAAGATCTGTGCTCCAAAGCTCCAAAGCTATTCCATTTGTATATTTTAGAATCAAAAAGGTATAATAAAATATTATATTCATTAGTAGTTACAAACCCTTCTAAGAAATTAGTTTGAGCGAGTACCATTTTCTTTAAATCTGCTTCCATGTCTTTCGCAGAATGCACGTTGTTTGGAGAGTACACAGTAAAGTTTACATTGATTCCGTTTACGGTAAAACTCACATTATTTAATGGAGCATACATAATTGGGTTGTCAGAAATCTCATCATATCTAGGAGCTAAAAATACATCTTTCGTATTGTCTGTCTTCGTGGTGTTTTTATTAATTAATGATGATGTTTCATATAAGTTTGTTGGATGTGTTATAGAAATTTCATAAGGAAACTCTTTTTTATCATTAAAATATCCAATAAAACCAGGTAGGTTCAATAAAAAGTTTTTTCCTTCTTCAATGTTTGTTCCAGCCATAACATATATGTTATGCTTTTGCTCTGTGTCAAACGTATCTTCAATCCAGTAAGAGATTTTGTCCATTTTCTTAGCATTGTTAATTTGCCAAGAATTATCGTTTAATTTTTGAACAGATAATTCATTTCCGTCGTAATCAAATGCTTTAAAGTCAGAAACAAATTTCCCGTAATCACTCATAGCATACGTTCCTGGTACAATTGCCGGAATGTTGTATACTAATGTTTCTTTTTTAATTTTTTGTGGATTGATTTCAACTTTCACTTTGTCATCTACAACAGTGTTTAAATCGATCGCAACTTCAATTAAATTCTTTTTGTTTTTAGCTATATTAGAAGTAGCACAGCTACCTAAAAATGCGATTGCTGCAACAGCAATAAATATTTTTCTCATGATGTATTTTGGTTAAAAATCGGTTAAAGATAAATATAAGACGACTATCCATCCAAATCGTTACAGTGTTTAACATAACTTTTACAGTATATAAAGGCGATACAAACCGTTAGAAAAGTAGTGCATTCCATTTAAAATGGGTATTTTTGCACCAGCATGAGTGAATTAAGATTAACAGATTGGTTGCCTACTACAAACAAGGAGGTAAAATTAAAAGGGTGGGAAGAATTAGATGTAATTCTTTTTAGTGGAGATGCCTATGTAGATCACCCATCTTTTGGGCCGGCTGTTATTGGCCGTATCCTTGAAAGCTACGGATTAAGAGTTGCTATTGTACCTCAACCAAGTGTCAACGATAACTTACAAGATTTTGAGAAATTAGGTAAGCCTCGTTTGTTTTTTGGAGTTACTGGTGGATGTATGGATCCAATGGTGAGTAATTACACCGCTAGTAAAAAACGAAGAGACAAAGATGCCTATACACCAAATGGCGATAAAGGGTTTAGACCTGATTATGCGACTTCTGTGTATTCTAAAATATTAAAAGATAAGTTTCCAGAAGTTCCTGTTTTAATTGGAGGTATTGAAGCTTCTTTGCGTAGAGTAACTCATTACGATTATTGGTCTGACAAACTATTGCCAACTATTTTAGAAACTTCTAAAGCAGATATGTTGGTGTATGGAATGGGAGAACAACCGTTGCGAGAAATTGTTGAATTGTTACAGAAAGGGGTTCCTTTTTCGAGTTTGAAAAACATCAAACAAACAGCTATTTTTATTGACCAAAAGGTAGAGAAACTTCCTGTTGTAAATGATTGGGAAGATGTAACCATCAATTCACATGAAGCTTGTTTAAAAGATAAAAAAACATTTGCTTCTAATTTTAAAGTAATTGAACAAGAATCAAATAAATTAAAAGCAAGAAGAATTTTACAAGATGTTGAAGGGAAAACATTGGTGATCAATCCACCATGTGCAACGATGACAGAAAAGGAAATTGATGGATCTTTTGATTTGCCTTTTACGCGTTTACCCCATCCAAAATATAATAAACGAGGACCAATTCCTGCGTTTGAAATGATCAAGTTTTCTATCAATATTCACAGAGGATGTTTCGGTGGATGTAGTTTTTGTACTATTTCTGCACATCAAGGAAAGTTTATTGCCAGTAGAAGTCAAGAATCTGTATTAAAGGAAATTGATAA
>JAESTN010000305.1 GCA_016763595.1 Flavobacteriaceae bacterium
AATGTTAGTTTTGCTCAAGGAAATACATCAACAACAACTAAGAAGACTAAAGTAGAGAAAAAAGAAATTCGAGTACCATTAAAAATTTTAAAAAGCTATGTAGGAACCTATGGCATAAGACCAGGAAGAGATGTTGTTATTAGCTTAGAGAATAATCAACTGTTTGGAGAACCAACTGGGCAAACAAAAGCTGGGTTTACTCCAATATCGAACACACGATTTTACTTAGAAAGAATTGATGCAGAAATAGAATTTAACCTTGACAAATCTGGTGCTGTAACTGGACTTACATTATTTAAAGGAGGAAGAGAAATGAACGCAACGAGGTTGTAGTTAGTCGAAATAATTCCACAATATTTTAATACTTACAAAGGCAATCAATATAGCGGTTGCCTTTTTTAGTTGAATCGCAGTAAAGAATTTAGTACTCAATCTACTTCCAATTTGTCCACCAATAAAAACGGTCGCTAAAAGCACAGAAGTGATTTCCCAATTGATAGAGAATTCAGGATTAAAATATTGACCAACCAAACCAGAAATTGAGTTTACCAGAATAAACAAACTCGCAGTGGCTGCTATTTTTTTAGGGACATCCCATTTTGTTAAATGCAATAATGGGGCAAGAAAAATGCCTCCACCAATACCAACCATTCCAGAAATAAAACCGATAACACTACCGTACCCTGCATTTTTACCAATGCTTAAGTTTTGAGTATTCTTTTCTGTAGAAATATTTTTTTTAGAAATCCACATGGTAACCGATGCAAACAATAAAATACATCCAAGTAGTATAAAAAAGAAACTTTGATTGATTTTTAAATACCCACCGATAAAAGCAAAAGGAACACTAAATAAAACAAGAGGTGCAATTTTTTTCCAGTTATACAACCCAAGCTTGTAAAAGAGAAAAACATTTCCTGTAACCACCACAATATTACAGAGCAAAGAAGTAGACCTTATTTGAATATAAGCAATTCCAGTAAATGCCAATACAGCTAAATAACTCGATCCTCCACCAAAACCAACTGAAGAATACAACACGGAAATCATAAAAAAGATGCTTATGATATGCCAGTTATTTGCTAAAATTTCAAAAAATAGTGTAAGACCCATGATTCGCAAATATAATTTTTGTTTTAGGAATTCTTGCTGTTTTTAGAATTGAAAATGTAATCAGTCGATGATTCATTGTTATCCAGAGAAAAAAACGATAAAAGTTAGTTCTAATTTAGTAGCTTAGAGACTTTAAAAAATTAAATTTTAAGATGAGTAACTATCACATCAAACATTTAGAGGAATATTATCAAGTTTATAGAAAATCAATCAGAGAACCAGAAAACTTTTGGGAAGAAGTAGCAGAAGAGCACTTTGTATGGAGAAAAAAATGGGACAAGGTATTGGATTGGGATTTCAAAAAACCTGAGGTAAAATGGTTTGAAGGTGCTAAATTAAACATCACTGAAAACTGTATTGATAGACATTTGGCAACACGAGGAGATAAAACGGCAATTCTTTTTGAACCGAACAATCCAGACGAAGGAGCAGAGCATATTACGTACAGACAATTACACGAAAGAGTAAATCAGTTTGCGAATGTATTGAAAGCGAATAATGTTGGCAAAGGAGATCGTGTTTGTATCTATGTTCCAATGATTCCAGAATTGGCCATTTCTGTATTGGCTTGTGCACGGATAGGTGCCATACATTCTGTTGTTTTTGCAGGATTTTCATCCACAGCATTGTCAACTAGAATTAACGATTCAGACTGTAAAATGGTCATTACTTCAGATGGTTCTTATCGCGGTGCAAAAACCATTGATTTAAAAGGAATTGTAGATGAAGCTTTAGAAAGCTGTCCTGGAGTAGAAACAGTTTTAGTTGCTAAAAGAATTAACTCAGATGTCGCTATGAAAGAAGGTCGTGATCAATGGTTGCAGCCTTTATTAGACAAAGCCTCTATCGTTTGTGAAGCAGAAGTAATGGATGCAGAAGATCCTTTGTTTATATTATATACCTCCGGTTCTACAGGTAAGCCAAAAGGAATGGTGCATACAACAGCGGGTTATATGGTGTACACAGCCTATACATTTAAAAATGCCTTTCAATATAGAGAAAACGATGTGTATTGGTGTACTGCTGACATTGGTTGGATTACCGGTCATAGTTATATTGTATATGGACCACTTTGTAACGGTGCTACCACTGTGTTGTTTGAAGGGGTACCAAGTTATCCTGATTTTGGACGTTTTTGGGAGGTTGTTCAAAAACATAAAGTGAATCAGTTTTACACAGCCCCAACAGCCATTAGAGCGTTGGCAAAACAAGGTGTTGAATTGGTTGATAAGTATGATTTATCATCCTTAAAAGTATTAGGTTCTGTTGGAGAGCCCATAAATGAAGAAGCATGGCATTGGTACAATGATAATATAGGGAAAAAGAAAAGCCCAATAATTGATACCTGGTGGCAAACAGAAACAGGGGGAATCATGATTACGCCAATTCCGTATGTAACCCCAACAAAACCAACCTACGCAACCTTACCTTTTATTGGAATTCAACCCGCATTAATGGATGAAAGTGGTAGCGAATTAAAAGGGAACCAAGTAGAAGGAAGATTGTGTATCAAGTTTCCTTGGCCAAGTATTGCAAGAACCATCTGGGGAAATCACCAACGTTATAAAGAAACCTATTTTTCGGCCTATGAGGGCATGTATTTTACAGGTGATGGTGCGTTAAGAGATGAGGTTGGTTACTATAGAATTACAGGAAGAGTAGATGATGTTATTATTGTTTCTGGACATAATTTAGGAACTGCACCTATTGAAGACGCCATCAATGAGCATCCAGCAGTGGCAGAATCTGCCATAGTTGGTTTCCCACATGATATTAAAGGAAGTGCGCTATATGGTTATGTAACTCTAAAAGACCTTGGTGAAGGTAGAGATCAAGATAATTTGCGAAAAGAAATCAATCAAATAATTACCGAGCATATTGGCCCAATTGCAAAGTTGGATAAAATTCAATTTACAAAAGGCTTGCCAAAAACACGTTCTGGGAAAATTATGAGACGTATATTGCGTAAAATAGCCATAACGATACGGGTAATTTAGGTGATACAAGTACCTTGTTAAATCCAGAAGTGGTAGCAAATATTATTGAGAAAAGGTTGTAAATGGACACGATTAGAGAATATTTAGAAAAATCAATTTCTATTGAAGATGTAGATTGGGAGTTTTTTATTTCTAAACTAAAAAAAAGAACGTTTGGAAAAAAAATAAAACTCTTGAATGTTGGTGAAACTGAAAACTACATTTCATTTTTAGAAAAAGGAATCGTTCGTTTTTTAATGCCCAATGAAGAAGCATTGAAAGAGGTAACTTTTGGGTTTTGTTTTGAAAATGAGTTTGTAAGTGCTTACGATTCCTTTTTAATTCAAAAACCATCACTATATAGTTTAGAAACATTGACAAATGTATCGATGTGGAGTATTACTTATGCCGATTTGCAAAAGGTATATTGTGAAACAAAAATAGGGGATAGAATTGGGAGATTGTCTTCTGAAAGGCTCTTTTTGATAAAGTCTAAAAGAGAACAATCCTTGCTAAATGAAACTGCAGAAGAACGCTATTTAAAGTTATTTAAAGAACGTCCAAACCTCATAGAGAAAATTCCTTTAAAATATATTGCATCCTATATTGGTGTTACCGCTCAGGCATTAAGCAGAATCCGAAAACGAATTTCTTAACTTAGGTTCATTTCATAATAGAATTTAAGGTTGGTTCTTTGTGCTCAATAAATTATGAGCAAATGGTGATAGTAATCTTAATGATCGTTTTATGGTATTCAGGGTTGTTTTTTCAAACCTTTTTTTTACATAGATATGCAGCGCATCAATCTTTTAAAATGTCAAAGTTAGGAGAAAAAGTATGCTTCTTTTTAACTTGGTTAACACAAGGATCAAATTATTTGAGTGCCTATGGTTATGGTGTCATGCATCGAATGCATCATGCCTATGCAGATACAGAAAAAGATCCGCACTCACCAAAATACGACGATAATTTGTTTAGCATGATGTGGCGTACTAAAAATTTGTATCAAGACATCAATACCAAAAGAATCGTTATAGAAGAGAAGTTTACTAAAAATGTACCCCAATGGGAGCGTTTTGACAAATTTGCAAGCTCAAGAATTTCTCGATTAACTTGGGGAGCTTTATACATTTGTTTTTTTATTGTCTTTGCTACTGCTTGGTGGCAATGGCTGTTTTTACCAGTCGCTTTTTTAATGGCTCCAATTCATGGTGTAATTATTAATTGGTTTGCACATATTTACGGGTATGTTAATTTTAAAGTAAGTGATACTTCAAAAAATCTTCTGCCTTTTGATTTTTTAATGATGGGAGAAGGCTATCACAATAACCACCATGCACATAGTAGCAACGCAAACTTTGGTGGTGTAAAATGGCACGAAATTGATCTTACCTATTGTATTATGGTTGTATTAGATAAAGTAAAGTTGATTCAGCTTAAATAGAATTAGTTGGGTTAGATTAAATTATAAATAGCCGCTCCAAAATACACATATAAACTACACAAAATTGCTTCACCAATAAAAACGCCTAGAAGTACATTTTTAAATGGTGTTTTTAAAATTCCGGTAACATAACAGATAATATCTGTTGGAACAAATGGGAAAATTGACCAGCCTGCAACCAATAAGGTAGATTTTGGTGTGTCTAACTTTTTTTTCCATTGCGGAATCTTAGATGGGAATTTCTTCTCTAAATAAGCACTAAACCCTAATAAATCAGAAAAGAAGTATAAGGACGTTGCAGAAAAAAGGACGCCAATCATAGAAATCAATAAAACCAATAACAATTGATCTGGAAATAACAAGCCACCACCAATGACAAAAGGGGTACTCGGAATTAAGAAAAAGCCTCTGATTAATGTAAGTACCGTATATACCAGCAACATTTCGTTTTGAAATTTTTGTATAAAAGCGACCAAATATTCTGGAGTAATAATTTTGGGGTTTACTACATATGCAAGTACCAACGCAATTAGTAATGCAATCCAAATAGCATAAATGATTTTTTTTCCTTTTTTTAGCATTGATTATATTAGCTGTTGGTGTTTATTATGACGACTGAAAATAGAAAAGGTAACAGCTTTTTTTAAGTTTGTTAATCTGTCATGCTTTTAAGTTGTGGCATATCATTTGACAAAAAAGAAGTTGGCTATTGAAAAGAGCTTACTAAAAAAAACAAAACATGGAACATCTACATACCTTATCAGAAAAAAAGAAAAAGAAATCCAAAGTAACAATTGGGACAGCATTTAAAACCATTATCTGGCCAAGAAGAGGTTATGTCCTTTTAGGTTTGGTATTAATAATGATAAAGAGTTTGTCGGGCTTTGTTTTACCGATGAAAAGTAAAGTATTGCTAGATGATGTGGTTGTGAATAAAGATTATGATCAGTTGTA
>JAESTN010000032.1 GCA_016763595.1 Flavobacteriaceae bacterium
GAACATTCCCGACCTCGGTGAAAAAGAGGCTTTAGAAGCTTTAGATTTTGCTGTAAACGCTTATGATAAAGGAAGAGGCGAGTGGGCAACCATGAAAGTTGAAGAGCGTATTGCTTGTGTTGCAAATTTTGTAATGATGATGCAAAAAACACGTGATGAGGTTGTCAAATTATTGATGTGGGAAATAGGAAAGCCATATGCAGAATCTTGCAATGAGTTTGATAGAACCATTGAATATATTGAAGATACCATTTTAGCTTTAAAAGCAATGGCTTTAAAAGCTTCTGAAGTAAAAGAACACAGTGGGATTTTAGCGCAAGTTAGAAGAGCTCCTTTAGGAGTTGTTTTGTGTTTAAGCCCATATAATTACCCATTAAATGAAACTTTTTGTTTGCTAATTCCGGCTTTAATGATGGGGAATACTACCGTTTTTAAACCTGCTAAACATGGAATTTTATTACTGTCCCCTTTATTAGACGCATTTCAAAAGTGCTTTCCAAAAGGAGTTGTAAATATTATTTATGGTAGTGGAAGAACCTTGGCCACACCGATTCTCAAATCTGGAAAAGTGAATGTATTGGCTTTAATCGGAAACAGTAAGTCTGCAAATATTTTGCAAGAATACCACCCTAAGAAAAACAGATTGCGTTTGGTATTAGGTTTAGAAGCAAAGAATCCAGGGATTATTTTACCAGATTGCGATTTAGATCTGACGGTTAAAGAATGTGTTTTGGGGGCATTAGCTTTTAATGGACAACGTTGTACAGCCTTAAAAATATTGTTTGTTCATGAAGATATTGTTGAAGAATTCAATCAGAAATTTGTTGAAGCTATAGAACAATTAAAAGGAGGTTTGCCTTGGGAAGAAGGCGTGCATATTACACCTTTACCAGAACCTCACAAACCAGATTATATTCAAGAATTGATTGTTGACGCTCAAGCTAAAGGAGCAACAGTAATCAATCCATCAGGAAATTATTTTGAAAAAAGTTTTGCGAGTCCAACAGTATTGTACCCTGTAAATGAAACCATGAAAGTGTATCATGAAGAGCAGTTTGGCCCCGTAGTTCCAATTCTTTCTTTTAAAGAAATCTCTGAACCTTTAGAGTATATTTCTGAATCAAATTATGGACAGCAAGTTAGTTTGTTTAGTCAAAATTCTGACTCGTTAGCACCATTAATTGATTCGCTGGTAAACCAAGTTTGTAGAGTAAATATCAATACAAAATGTCAACGAGGACCAGATGTATTGCCTTTTGTAGGAAGAAAAGATTCGGCAGTTAGTACCTTAAGTGTACATGATGCTTTGCGTACTTTTTCTATAAGAACAATGGTTGCTTTTAGAAGTACGGATGTGAATACTAAAATTTTAGACGATTTATTAAAAAGTGAAAAGTCGAATTTTATAAATCGTTGATTTTTAAATTCTTAATTGCGTTTGTTTTGAGTGTTGAATTCATAACAAATCGTTCTAATTTGTCAAATTTCAATAAAAATCACCAAAAATAAAAATCCAATTCCCTCTATATTGATAAATAGTTGTAGGTTTGCCCCATGATTACTTTAAAAAATAAAATACGTAGTACTGTTCCCAGTATATTTGTTCGCTTACGCCGCCGCAGCTAATAGCAAACAAAGCAATCTATTTACGTAATTTTTATTTTTTTATTCCTTGTACAATTTCAATTTCATATCAATATTACCTGTAGTTATTCCTTCGAATAGCCCCGCAGTTGTACGCCCTATTTTCCGCCGTCGCCCTTTGGGTGTTCTTTAATTTCTTGAACCTAGGTGAGTCCGGTTCTTCTTTCAAAACAATTTATTTACATAAAAAATTCACGAATCACGAGTAATCAGAATGTATTCTAATTAGTAATCGTGTTTAATAACAAATGCTCTTTTATGGGCTATAATTAATTTAAAATCAAGAACAATGGAAATTGTTATTGCTGATAAATCACACAGTATATACGCAGAAATTATCTGTAATACTATTGCAGAATCTGCGAATGTTAGAGGTACGGGAATTGCAAAACGTACGCCAGAATACATCATTACTAAAATGAAAAACGGCAATGCTGTGATCGCTTTAGAGGATAAGAAATTTGCAGGATTTTGCTATATCGAATCTTGGGGGCATGGAAAATTTGTTGCCAATTCTGGATTGATTGTACATCCAGAATTTAGAAAAAAAGGATTGGCAAAAAAGATTAAAGCCACCGTATTTGAACATTCAAGAACTAAGTTTCCAACAGCTAAAGTGTTTTCAATAACGACTGGATTGCCTGTAATGAAATTGAATAGTGATTTAGGATATAAGCCTGTTACTTTTTCTGAATTGACAGATGATCAATCCTTTTGGAAAGGATGTCAAACTTGTAAAAACTATGATGTCTTGCAAAGAACAAAGCAGCAAATGTGTTTGTGTACCGGAATGTTATTCGATCCATCAACAAAAGAAAATAACAACAAAGTAAAAATTAAAGAGAAGGTTTTTCAAAGGTTAAAAAGAATCAAGGAAAGCGTCTATTTAAAAAAAGAAAAAAAATGAAAAAATTAGTCATCGCATATAGTGGAGGTTTAGATACATCGTACTGTGCAGTTAGTTTATCGAAATCTGGGTATGAAGTTCATGCCGTTAGTGTAAACACAGGAGGATTTACAACTAAAGAAATACAAGAAATAGAATCAAATGCCTATAAAATGGGCGTTTCAACCTATAAAAATATTGATGCAGTAGCTTCCTTTTATCAGAAAGTGGTGAAGTATTTAATCTTCGGAAATGTATTGAAAAACAATACCTATCCATTATCAGTAAGTGCAGAAAGAATTATTCAGGCAATAGAAATAGCGAATTATGCAAACAGTATTGGTGCAGAATATATTGCTCATGGAAGTACAGGAGCTGGAAATGACCAAGTACGATTTGATATGATTTTTCAGACTCTAGCTCCAGAAATTGAAATTATTACACCCATTAGAGACCAGCAATTGTCAAGACAAGAAGAAATCCAATATTTAAAAGACAACGGAATTGATTTGTCTTGGGAAAAGGCAAAATACTCGGTGAATAAAGGATTGTGGGGAACGAGTGTTGGTGGTGAAGAAACATTGACTTCTCACAAAGCATTGCCAGAAAAGGCCTATCCGTCGCAATTAGAAAAAGAGGGAGAAGAGAAGGTAAAACTGACATTTAAAAATGGAGAATTAGTCGCCCTGAATTACGTAATAGATTCGCCAGAAAACAACATCCAAAAACTAAATGAACTGGCTTCTACATATGCAATCGGAAGAGATATTCATGTAGGTGATACCATTGTTGGAATTAAAGGAAGAGTTGGTTTTGAAGCTGCTGCAGCGTTAATTATAATCAAGGCCCATCATTTATTAGAAAAGCACACACTTACAAAATGGCAATTACAGCACAAAGAATATTTGTCTAGTTTTTACGGAATGCATTTACATGAAGGACAATATTTAGATCCTGTAATGAGAGATACAGAAGCGTTTTTAGAAAGTAGTCAAGCAAAAGTAACTGGTGATGTGTGTGTAACACTCAAGCCGTATCATTTTCAATTAGATGGGATTGCTTCTAAACACGATTTAATGAATGTGAAATTTGGAACCTATGGTGAAGAAAATACGGCATGGACAGCAAATGATGCTAAAGGATTTATCAAGATCCTTGGAAATCAAAACAAAATATATCAACAAGTAAATTCGTAAAAATGATACAAGCAGGGATTATTGGAGGTGCAGGTTATACAGCAGGAGAATTGATCAGGTTGTTGATCCATCACGCAAAAGTTGAAATCAACTTTGTGTATAGTACCTCAAATGTTGGAAATAAAATTAGTGATGTCCACCAAGATTTGGTAGGCTCATTAGGGCTGCATTTTACGCATGTAGTCAATTTAAATGTTGATGTGTTGTTTTTGTGTTTAGGACATGGAAACTCGAAAAAGTTTTTAGAAAACAATGCTTTTTCAGAAACCACAAAAATCATTGATTTAGGGAATGATTTTAGATTAGAAAAAGATCAGATTTTTCAAGAAAAAGAATTTGTGTACGGCTTGCCTGAATTACAAAAAGAAGCAATTCAAAATGCAAAATATATTGCAAATCCAGGATGTTTTGCAACAGCAATTCAGTTGGCATTGTTGCCATTGGCTAAAGCAAGCTTATTGAATGAGAATATACATGTAAATGCTGTAACTGGAGCAACTGGTGCTGGAACATCCTTATCAGCAACAACTCATTTTACGTGGAGAGATAATAACTTTTCGTACTACAAACCATTTACACATCAACATTTGGGAGAAATCAATCAATCTGTAAAAACCTTGCAAACTAATTTTGATAGGGAGATTGTGTTTATGCCAAACAGGGGCGATTTTTCTCGAGGGATTTTTGCTACTGCATACACCAATTTTGAAGGAACATTAGAAGAGGCTAAAACACTTTATAAAACATTTTATAAGGATTCTGAATTTACGTTTATTTCTGATAAAGAGATACACTTAAAGCAAGTAGTAAACACAAACAAGTGTTTGATTCATTTACACAAACATGAAAACAAAATCTTGGTAACAAGTGTGATTGATAATTTATTAAAAGGTGCTTCTGGACAAGCAGTGCAAAACATGAATTTGATGTTCGGGTTACAAGAAACAGAAGGATTGAATTTAAAAGCAACTTATTTTTAGAAAACATGAAGATAGGAATCATAGGAACAGGGAATTTAGGGAAGTCCATTGCAAAAGGTTTGATAAGCACCAATGCAATAACATCCTTGTATTTAACAAAAAGAAATTTAAATACTATTAAAGAGTTTAAAGGCTATAAAAAGGTCTACTTAACCTCTGATAATTCAGAAGCAATTCAGAATTCAGACATTATTATTATGGCGGTTCAGCCAGCACATTTAGCGCAAATTTTAAAGGAAATTGAACCATTATTACAAGAGAATCACATCATCATTTCTACCATTACGGGATTTTCAATTGCTAAAATTGAAAGAATTATTGGCGTAGATAATTTTATTGTCAGAGCAATGCCAAATACCGCAATAGCTGTGGGTAAATCGATGACTTGTTTGTGTGGGAATACAAAAGGGCTGGAAAGAATAAAAGTAGCGGAAGCATTCTTTAACAGATTGGGA
>JAESTN010000306.1 GCA_016763595.1 Flavobacteriaceae bacterium
CTCCAAAACCAACATTTTTACCCACAAAAACATATTCTATTTCTTCTCTTTTAAATATATCATGACTAATTCTTTTTGGTGAATTGTCAATTAAATAGAGTTTTTTAGACAAAGGTACTTTTAAGAAACTGTTTATTGTCTGCTCTAGTATTTGTATGTTTTCATTATATAAAACAATTGAAGCTGATATTTGAATTATTTCACTCAAAATTAGTATGCTCTTTCTTCTCCTCTATATACATTAAAAACTGTTTGCAGAATGATTTTTATATCCAAAAAAACAGACCAATTTTCGATATAAAAGATATCTAACCTAATTCTATTTTTGATATCAGATTTAATTTTTATTTCACCTCGATACCCTCTTACTTGTGCAAGACCAGTTATACCTGGTTTCATTGCGTGTCTCTCTAAATAATTATTTACATTTTTCTGATATTCTATAGACAAACTTTTTAAGTGTGGTCTCGGACCAACAACACTCATACTTCCTTGAAAAACGTTAAAAAATTGTGGCAACTCGTCTAAACTTGTTTTTCGTAAAAAAGAGCCAAATTTTGTAACTCTAGCATCATTTTTTACTGTATGTTTTTTGTCAGAATCTATGTCAAAATTCATAGATCTAAACTTATAACAAATAAATAATTGTCCATTTAAACCTTCCCTTTTCTGTTTAAAAAATGCTGGCCCCTTTGATTCTAGTTTAATCAACACCCAAATAACTGGTGTTAACCATGACATTATAAAAACGATTGTAAAGAGCGAAAAAGTAACATCAAATATTCTTTTTAAAATTCTGTTTTCATTATGTTCAAATGGCAGTTTATTTACATTTAAAACGAGTACTGAATCATCATAATATTCAGTTTTGTAGTTTTTACTATACAGTTCATTCGCATCTGGAATTAACTTTATTCCAATATTATTATTGCTAGCAAAAATTCTTATTTTTTTTACTTCTTCATTGCTAAGTTCTGATAAAGAACAATAAATCTCATCCATTTGATTTTCTAAAACAAATGAATAACATTCATTAACACTGCCTTTATATAATTTATTTTTTACTTTTTTATCTGAAAAGAAACCTGAGACTAAGTAACCCAAGTCTTTTTTATATTGAAACAGTTTTATCATTTTTTTTGCTGTTTCGTCAGAACCTACAATTATTACTTTTCTGAAATTTCTTCCTCTTGCTCTATATTTTTTTAACGCATAAATAAAACCATACTTTAATGTTGTAATCCCTAAAAATATTGTTGAAAGTATTAGTGTTTGATTATTTACTACATCCCCTTCTCTAAAAAGAGAAAAATAAGTAAAGAATCCCATAAAAAAAACAGCAAACTGAACCGTTAATAAACTCAAGACTTTAAAAAACTTGGTGTGTCTATAAACTTTATAAAACCCACTAAAGAAGGAAGAAACTACCCAAAATACATTAATGTAAATTAGGAAACTTGATTTCAAATACTCATCATCCGAAATATAAAAAACAACACTATTTATGATTAATAAATCAAGTGAAAGTGTTAGGGGTCTTATATATTTAGAATATCTCTTTTTCAAATTTACTCTCCTTTACTCGCTAAATTAAGATAAATAAATTTCTTGAAGCTTTGAAATATTTTTAATTATAGTATAATTATCATAAAACATTTCTTTTGCCCTTCGTGACATTTCTTTTCTAAGTAACGTGTTTGTTTTTAGTAAATGTATTTTATCTGCTATCTTAAATTCATTTTCTTCAACAACAAAACCATTTTCTTTATTTATAATTAAATCAATATTTCCATCAACATTAGTAACAACACAGGCCTTGTTTAATGCCAATGCTTCAATTAATGAATATGGAAGACCTTCATACCTAGAAGTTGAAACATAAAACAAGCTATTCTTTAAAATTTTAAGTGTTTGAGATCTCTCTAGCCAAGGTATTATGGTAATGTTGGATGCTATTTTATTTTCTTTAATTAGGTCTTTTATTTTTTCAAGCGAAGGAGAATACAAACCAACTCCTAAAATCACTAAGTGAATGTTTTTAATTGATTTTTTTACTTCAATTATTGATTTAACTAGTAGTTCAGTATTTTTTTGATACGAAGGTCTTCCAATTGTACAAATGTATTCTTTTGGTAAATTTTTAGTTAATTCAGTTTGTTTTAAATCAATTTTTTCTTCTATTGAGTTATTCCAAACACATATTTTCTTTTTGTCAATTTTTAAATCTCTTTCTGCTCTTTTGTATTCTGAATTTGAACAGGCTAAGGTTTTAGCTGGAAGATACGAGATTGATCTTTCTATAAACTTAAATAGTGTTCTCTTTATTTTAGTTTTTTGACTTAAATAAGAATAAGCATGAGGCGTGTAAAAAGTTTTCTTTTTAAGATAGAAACCCGCAATTCTACCTAATATTCCTGCTTTTGCACTATGACAATGAATAACATCTGGGTTTTCTTTTTTTAAAATTTTTATAATATTTAGTAAGGTAATAAAATCTTTTATTGGATGTATTTTTCTAATTATATTGGCATGATGTATTTTAATTACTTTTCCTAGTTGGTCTCTAGGTTCAATAATATTTTCATTAGTATTACAAATTAATACATTTACAAAACTTTCATTGTCAATATACTTGGTCAATAAAGATATATATACCCCAACTCCAGAAATTGGTCTAGCGATATGTGCTATTTTAGTCATTTAATTATTTTTATTTGCATAAGAAAAGCTTAAAATAAAAGCATATAGATATACTCCAATTTGTCTATCTAAAATATTCTCTACAAGACAAAAACATAAAATAGATAATAGAAATAATAATCCTAAGATTGAATTTTCTTTTCTAAAATTAGAGTACAAATTAAGCAATTGAGGAAAAACAAAAATTACCAACCCTATTATTCCTCCTCTTAATATTTCATTTAAATATTGATTATGTGTATTGTAATTTTTAGTGATAAATCTATTTTTTTCGTCTACCGATTCAAAACTATCATTCATTTTATAATGATCTAAAAGTTCCTTTCTTGTATTAACTTGACTTCCAGAACCCGTAATTTTATTCTCTGTATTGGTAAAAGAATTCAAAGCTCCTTTCCAAATTACTACTCTTGCATCTTTATTGATTTGAGAGAATCGGTGTTTTAACGAACTATTATTAAAGTAAAAAAGAAGTGATAGTACTATTAATCCACTAAGAGCTATTAGTCTATTCCTTTTATTAGATTCGATAAATACTGTAATTATTATTAAAAATAAAATAGTTATTATAGAGAGTCTAGCAGAAATTATAAGAATTAAGAATAAAGAAAAGATCGTTGCTATGATTGCCAGAATCTTTTTGTTTTTTTCTTTAAAAAGATAATAGCTAATAATAATATTTACAACCGAAAAATATCCTAAATATGGTCTTTCATAATTTATGATTTCATTAATCTTTGAGTAATTTTTTAAAGCGTACTTCTTTCCTTCTGAAAAGTAATAATAATCGATTATTCCTGCGACAGAATTTAATTGAATAATTAACACTCCAAAAAACAAGAATAGTAACCCCTTAAGTCTTGTTTTTTTTTCAAGGTTTATAATACTAAAAGGAATTAATATTAAAGGAATTATTTTTTTATAATTATTTTGCTCTACACCAAAATTTGTAGATGATAAACCATTAATTAAAATGAATAAAAAAAATACAGCAAGTGATATAATTACTCCGTTATTAAATGTTTTTCTTCCTTTTTGTAAAAGTATACTCAAAAACAAAAAGGATAAAAAAATATTACCTAACAACAATGAAATTGGTAAAAAAAACATCAATAAGTAATATGAATAGTTTGCTGTTTTTTTGTCTAAAAATCTATTCATTCCTTGTTTTTTTTTGGTAATAAATTAAATACTTATATAAAAAAAATAAGGCAGTAAAAAATACTGGAATTATTAACTTGTTAAAATACGCCATTGTAAAAGAATAACTTGTCCAAATTAAAAGTTGAAAAAACACAATACTGATTAAAAACGATTTTCTTTTTATAAAAAAACTTAATAAGCTCTGAATTAAAGATAGAAAAGATAATAAAATAAAATTTGCAATTAACGCGATTACTAGAGGAAACATTCTTAATAATATAGATGGGTACGCATTGGTCCAACTTACACCTCTTGATGTAACAGATATAAAATCTTCATATCTCCAAGGCCAAAACTCTAACATTAAATGATGCATTCCTTTCCATAACTCAGAAACATTCCAAGTATTTGGTTTATCTAAATATACATACTGTTCTGTGGTTCCCCAAAACACGTGTGCCTGCAATCCAAAAGCTCGATAGAAAACAGACTCTAAAGGTGTTAACCCTAAATTTTTAAATGGTGGGTTTATGGTATACATATAAAGTACTAAACAAAAAGTAGATCCTATAAATATCAAAAAATATTTATTAAAAAACCATTTGAGTTTAAATCGTATTTTATTTTTTGATGTATAATATAAACCTATTAAAAAGCCTATAATTCCTATAAAAAAACCCGTGAATTTTTGTCCTACTAAAATTAAATATATCACATAAAATATACCAAATAGAATTGCTGTTTTTTTATTGTTTCTGTACAACAAAGCCGTACCAAAAGCAACAAAAGCCATTACATTTCCAACAACTGATTTTAGAAAAGGGTATTTAGAATTTTCCCAAAAATTAAATTTTGTTATTTCTTCAGAAAAAAGAGGGATCTCAGATGAAAATAAATTTACAAATGCTGCAGCAAATACAAAACCCAACAACATCAATGTTAATTTATTCTCTTTGACCCCAAAGAACTTAAACTTTGTAACAGACAGATTTTTAAAAGTTCTAGAAAAAACGTTCTTAAAAAAAACTAATGACAAGATTGTGGAAATATAAAAAAGCAATAAAATTAAACTACTGTAAATAAAATAACCATTCCTACCTTGTTCTACAATATGAGCCCCAGACTCTATTACTATTAAGGATAAAAACATCCATACATATTGTATAATAATCATAGATGATAGTAAGAAAAGGCCTAGGTCTTTTTCTAAAAGATACAAAGTAATTATTATAGCAATTAAAGCTATTACTATGTTAAATGCAATAATCATTTAAAAATATTGAATTTAAATTTTTTAAAAATAGGCTCCAATAAATAGTTATACCTTAATAAAACATTAAAATTTAAATCATCTCTTTGATCATCTTTAGATTCAAGATAAATATTTAACAACGCACTTGAATCAAATGAAAAAATATACCTTGAGCCTAATTTATTAAAATACAAATCCTCTAGTGGCTCATCTGACTCTAAACAAATAACTTCTTTAGAATTAAATTGCTTTTTAAACCAATCAAAATTTATTCTTTTACCATGTCTATGAGGTTTGTAGTATATGGTTTCTATGTTGGTATAGTTCGAATTCGATTTCATTAAATGAACCAAATATTCTAAGTTATCAATATATCTTTTCTCTCCCAATTGATTAATATACCCTTCTTGGCCTATAACTAAAAACGTGTTTGTAAAAGAGATCGTTCTTTTTGGATAAGGTAGTTTTTCTGATTTATTAGGAAACATCGATAATTCTGGTACCCTTACATATTGTTTACTCACATTTTTCGATTCAATACCACTGGAATGACCTTTATACAACTTAAACCGTAATCCGTAAAAGTTACTTAAAATCCATTTTAAGTAGACTTTCTTCTTAGAAAGGGAATTTATTGTGTGTGGATAATAGTTTAGTGTGCCATCCTCTACCACTATTCCTTTGATGTTTTTATTAAATGAATATAATAAATAATTCGTCAAAATGTCTTCAACATAAGTAAAATAAAGGGTTGTATTTTTTTCGTGCTTATATTTCTTTAGTTTTTTAACTACTTGTTTATACTGAAGTATCTTTTTTGTAATATTATAAATAGCAGAAACATCATTATTAGATTGATTGTTGAACGATTTATCTGCATAAATCACTTCATCCCATAAATCGCAACTGTTCTCTATTGTTTTATTAGAAATCAACACGTTTTTAGAAGCGGTATTTTCTTTTAACCTAAGTATTTCTTCATAAGAAGAAACCTGGTTGTTAGATATTCCAATATAAATATTAATCATAGCTCATTTTTTTTGCTTCATTATAACGCATAAAAAATAAAATAATGCA
>JAESTN010000307.1 GCA_016763595.1 Flavobacteriaceae bacterium
ACAGTCCCCGTTGTGATTCATATTATACATTCTGGTGAAGCTATTGGAACCGGCTACAATCTATCAAACGAGCGAATCATTGAGCAACTAAAGATCTTAAATAATGACTTTAGAAAAAAAGAAGGAACGCTAGGTCACAATACTCATCCTTTAGGTACAGACGTTAAAATTGAATTTAAATTAGCAGAAACAGATCCCTTTGAAAATGCAACCAATGGCATTACAAGGGTAAATATTAACGACATTGTTATTGACACCACTAATGACTGGTTCTTTGATACACTCCCATATTATGGATACTGGAACAAACAAAACTATATAAACATTTGGGTATTCCCTTTTGAGCCCAACATTATTTTGGGTCAATCATCCGTGCCTTTTACGGATTTACCGGGTCTAAATAATGCAAACCCAGATGGAACTACAGGAATATTGATTACTACACCTCATTTTGGCACATCAGATGTAGTTGGTGGTTCAAATTTGGGCAGAACACTCACCCATGAAATGGGACACTTTTTAGGTTTAGAACATCTTTGGGGTAAAACAGAAAAAGCCAATTGTACAGACTTTGATGATTATTGTACGGATACACCTTCAGTATCTAGAAGAACCGGAAATTGTGTAGGAACAACAGCTAGTTCTTGCAACGGAGAAACTGCATTAACTCACAATTACATGGATTACACCAAAGATGTTTGTATGAATATGTTTACCAAAGATCAGGGAACAAGAATGCGATATGTTTTAACAAACAGTACTGTTCGAAAAACGCTTCTAATATCTACAGTTATACACAGAGATTAATAAGCATCTTCTTAAACAGAAATAAAAAAATGAAGATACACCATTGATCCTTTAAGCATGAACATTGAATCCTCTCTGTTTATTTGATGCCTAATATTCTATTAAAGGTTCTTACTTCGCAATGATAAAATTTCCAAAACTTGGTTTTAAAACTTTCTTTCTTTGTTGATTTTTGAGTATTCATAATTTGACTATTTTTTATTTGATATTTAATTAGTGGTTTAAAATCTAAAACATTACAACTATTCATAATATTCAACTGTTTTCAGTTACGTATAAATACCTGATTTTACAAAACCGGTTCATTTTTGCACTTTTCAGTTATTTAAAAAGGTACTATTTCACTATTTTTAAACAGCATTAAGGCTACATAAAGTTAGCCAACATAAAAACTATTTTTCAAATCCAAATAACTATGAGCCCACATACTACACGAAAAACCCCAGGAGTATACATCAACGAAGTGAACAGTTTTGGAAATTCAGTTACACCCGTTCCAACAGCTATTCCTGCTTTTATTGGCTATACACCACAAGCGGAATATGACGGAAAATCGTACACGAATGTTGCGATAAAAATTACTTCTCTTACAGAGTTTCAATCTTTTTTTTGCCGTCCAAACCCTGCAAATCCATCAGATGCCACAAAGCAATACAATCCACAATATTATGTAACAGCAGAAAAAAATCAACCAGAAAAAGGAGATTATATAGTCGTGGGAGATATGTATTACGCTATTGCTCCTGATCCGAATACCATTTACTATTTGTACAATAGCATTCGTTTGTTTTATGAAAATGGCGGCGGAGATGCGTACATTGTTTCAGTGGGAGGATATGACGCCCCATCAGGAAAACCAATACCAACTGGAGATCAAATTACCAATCAAAACATACAGCTAAATGCTCTTTTAGGCGGATTGACTTTGTTAAAGAAGGAACAAGAACCAACTATGTATATCTGCCCAGAAGCAACCTTGCTTTCTGTAGCCAATAACGCAACCTTAATGGAAGCAATGTTATTGCAATGTACAGAAATGCAAACAGCAATCAGTATTTTTGATGTTATTGGAGGGAACAATCCAGAACCTATAAACTATCTGGATGCGATCAAATCATTCAGAAACAATACAGGCAACAATGGCTTAAATTATGGAACTGCCTATTACCCATTTGTAGGAACCACCATTATGCAAGCTTCTGACATTAATTACACCAACTTATTTGGAGGCGATACCAAGCAATTAAAATCCTTGTTAAGTCCAGCTTCAAAACCAAATACGAAAGCAGAAACTATTTTATCAAACATAGAAAACCCTCCAAGCACACCATTAACAATAAGTCAAAATAACAAGGCTTTGATAGCGGCTAGTAAAACATACAGCATGCTAATTAACAAAGTGTTAAGTAACGCAAACATGCTACCTCCTAGTGGAGGAATGGCAGGCGTTATAGCAAGAACTGACAATCAAACGGGGCCCTGGAAAGCACCAGCAAATATCTCAATGATCGGAGCAGCTTCTTTACCAATACGGTTAACTGACACCCAGCAAGCTGACTTAAATATAGATCCAGCTTCTGGTAAATCTGTCAATGCAATTCGTTATTTCAATGGACAAGGTATTTTAATTTGGGGCGCAAGAACTTTAGACGGAAATAGCCAAGATTGGAGATATATTTCAGTACGAAGAACCATGACATTTTTAGAACAATCGTCTAAACTAGCGGCACAAGCTTACGTATTTGAGCCAAATAATGCAAATACTTGGGCTGCCATAAAAGCAATGATAGAAAATTTCTTAACAGACATCTGGCAACAAGGTGGATTGTTAGGAACAAGCCCTGCAGATGCTTTTATTGTGGAATGTGGTTTGGGAAGCACCATGACCTCAAATGACATTTTAGATGGTATTATGAGAATAAAAGTTAAAGTAGCAGTCGTTCATCCTGCTGAATTCATTGTATTTACTTTTCAGCAACAAATGGCTTCAGCTTAGTTTGTATTCTGCTTATCAACAAAAAGATTACCAAACGATAGCTCCTTATAAAAACAGGATGCTTTCGTTTTTTATTTCTCCAATATCTCAGCAATGTTGGGTTTAAAGTAATTTGGTCCTTTTAAAACTTTTCCGTCTTCTCGGTAAATAGGTTTTCCATCTTCTCCTAATTTACTCATATTAGAACGTTGTATTTCATTAAAGACCTCTTCAATTTTGTCTTGCATTCCGTGTTCTATAATTGTTCCACATAAAATATATAACATATCTCCCAGTGCATCTGCAACCTCCACTAAATCGCTATTTTGCGCGGCTTCTAAATACTCTTCGTTTTCTTCTTTCATCAGGTTAAAACGCAGCATATTTCTATCTTCTCCAATATGTGCTACGGGTGTATTGTTCATTCCTAATTTAAAAGCGGTGTGGAATTCGTGTACTGCGGCGATTCTTTTTTTCATGTGTAAATTGTTGATTGTTTCTTAGTTAATTTATATAATTAATTCTTCTTTAAATTTGTATTTTTGCATAAAAATACAAATTTATGTTTACCAAAGGTCAATTAATTTTCGCAGGTTTTTTTGTTGTAGCGTTTATCATTTTAATGGTTTTTAGTTACCGAAAAGACCTTAAAAACCATCAAAAACATTATAAAAACACGGCTTTAAAAGTTGGTATTTGGTTGATTATTGCTGTCGCGCTCTTTAGCTTTATTCGTATTTACAGTAAGCGTTAAAAACAGATTCCTCCCTTACTCAATCAGGTTCTGTATAAATCATTTGAAATGACTAACCGACACCTCATTTCGAAACGCGTTTTTTTTAACCGATTGAGAAATCTCAAACTACAAAACATTACGACAACCTAATAGAATTTTCATCAACACAAAGGGGGTTCTCTTTACACTTGGTCTGAATGCTATAAAATTACATTTTTTCTACTTCACTCAAGGTATCATGATCTAAAATTGTGTACCCATTTTCATTAAATTTGTATGACGATTTGTATTTTACATCTACTTCTAAATCCATAAAGTCATACGAATATATTTGATATACATTCTGTGCAAAAGACTCCTCATGGTATTGCAACAACAAAAACAACTCTGCATTTAGTTTAGAGATTTCTTCGTTTGTATATGAATACAACGGACTGTCTTCTCCAATTTCATGAACCACAGTCCAAACAGTTGGCAAATACATGATTGCATCTCGTTGTAATTTTAACTCGAAGTATTTTTTTACGGAAGCATTTGCCTCCTCTTTTTCTGTAAGTGACAAAGTCACTCTAATTTTTGGCTCAATCATTACTGTTTTTCGGCTGTTCATTAACCGAAACATTAAAGCTCTTTGACCTTTAAACTCACGCAATATTAAGTTTTCACTAAACCTAATAGCTGCTCTTGGTTTTGAAAACCGCCCGTACAACAAACCAGTAATAAAAGAAAAGCTTAACAACCCAATCATGGCTTCAAAAGCAGCAATTAGGTTTGATGTAATCCCGTGAGGTGCAATTCCGCCATACCCAACAGTAGTTAATGTTTGCGCACTAAAAAAGAAACCATTTAAAAAATCAGAAAACACATTGCCCGTTTTTTTGGTAATTTCTTCAATTCCGATGAAGGTATACACCAACCCAAAAAAAACATTCATTAATGTATATGCAAGCAGAATTAAGAAGAAAAATTTCATCCAAGAAATCTCTATAAAGAACGAATATAAATCATCTAAACTTCTTTTTCTTATTGATGTGAACGACATTAGAACTCCCATCTTTATTGATAATGTTTTTGGCGTTTTTTACAGAGCCATAGCCAAAACCAGGATCTTTAATTTTTCTTGCCATATTATCTAATTATTTTTAGTTTTCTAATATTCTTAACTCTTTGCCAAGTCATTTTATTTCGTTGTGTATACAACACAAAACAACCAATGTCTAACAAGAAATAGAACAAGCTAATTCCGCTTGGCGCATTGTTACTTGGTAAAAAATCAAGCTTTCCAAAAGCAATGTCTGGCCACTTCCAAGCACCGTATGCAGGCCCTCCAATTTCTAAAACGGCAACAATAATATACATGGTTAAGAAAAACAACCGGTCTTTGGGTCTTTTAATCAACAACCCAAAAACACCTAAGGTCATAATAAAACCAAAAACATCATTAAAGAAATACAAATACCCAAGTGCAAATACTGAAATAAGAACATACATAAAACGCTCTAATATTTTATGATATTTTCGTACTACTGCTGCTTTTGAAAAGACATACACTCTACCATACACTGCTGCATGGCCAAAAGGAACATATAAGGGCACATTGCCTAATCTATAGGTATACATTCCTAAATATACAGAGAAAAAATATTCTCCTATAAAGCCTAATATCACCGCATAAATCATCAGCTCTCTAGTTCTCTTTAACGATCTAATATATAACCAGTAAAAAGCCAATAACATTAGTATATTAATTAAAATCTGGTTGTATTCAAATCGCTCTGCTAAATGAACACTGTCAAAATACAATGCAACAACAAAAACAAAAAATAGTCCTATTTTTCGATTGAATAACTTCATGATTTTTTTTAAATCTGTACTGGGAATTGAAAGCATGCTCATTTTTATTTTGGGTAACAAATACAATCTGTTGTGTGGTCATTTACCATTCCGGTTGCTTGCATAAAAGCATAGACAATGGTAGATCCTACAAATTTAAATCCTCTTTTTTTTAGTGCTTTAGAGATCCTATCAGAAATTTCTGTAGTTGCCGGCACTTCTGCTCTTGTTTTAAAGGAGTTTACAATTGGTTTACCACCAACAAAACTCCAAATATAGTTAGAAAAGGAACCGTGTTCTTTCTGAATTTCTAGAAATAACTGTGCATTTGTTATGGCCGATTTCACTTTCAATTTATTTCTAATAATGCCCGCATTCTGAATTAATTCTTCAAATTTAACAGCATCATATGTTGCTATTTTTTTATAATCGAAATAATCAAAGGCCTCTCTAAAGTTTTCTCGCTTTTTTAAGATGGTAATCCAACTTAAGCCTGCTTGGAAAGTTTCAAGTAATAAAAACTCAAATAAGGTTCCATCATCGTACACTGGCTTTCCCCATTCCGTATCATGATACTCAATATACAATTGGTCTTTATTTACCCAAAAACATCTTTTCTGCATTAATACATAATTTTAATTGGCTTAATTTCCTCTTGTCTTTCATTCACATATTCATGTTTACCATCGCCAAAAAAGCCTGCTTCTTCTAACATAATACGAATGTCTTTTTGCCATTCTTTTATGGCAACTGTTACATTTAATTCGATTGCATAAACAGTATTGTTATGAAGCGAATAATCGCCTCTAACCGGTACACCATTTTGCGAATCCCACATGCCTATAGTTGTTCCAGCGCTATGCCCAAAATTACCTAAAGGATGTGAATAAATAGCAGGTTTTAATCCTTCTTTTTTTGCTTGACTTAAGGACGTTAATAATATCTCATTTCCAGTTTTACCAGTTTGCATGGTCGTTGTTAATATGTCTTGCAATCTATTTCCTTTCTTAAATGCTTCTGCTAAAAATTTTGGCACTTCAGTTTCTTTTTTTCTTAATACGTACCCGTGTTGTTGACAATCTGTATTCAACCCTACATAACTAATTCCGAAATCACAGTGTAATAAATCACCGGGTAAAATCACTTGATCATTTCCTGTTTTTGTAAATGAATAGATATGTGATTTTAAAGGTTCATTACTTCTTTGAACATCTATTGTTGGATGAAACCAAGTTTGTAATCCTAATTCCGTGACTTTCTGACGCATCCACCAAACAACATCTTCTGTTGTAGTTTTCCCTGGGATAATAACCTTATTAGAAAATGCTTCGTCAATAATATTGTGGGTAATTAGAACTAGCCTTTTATACAGCTTCATTTCTTTGGCCGTTCTCGTTTCTATCCAACCGATAGCTAATTTTTCTGCAGAGACAATTTTTTTTCTGTTATTAACACTTAAACTTTCTAAAAACTCATCATGATCCGTTTTAACCAAGCCATCTGCTAATGCAAAGTGTTTAGAAATATTAATTCCAATTTTATCAGGGTTCCGTTCTTCAATTATTCTACTCAAAGCATTCCATTGATTTGGTTCTTTTTCTTTATTCCATGCAGATTTTATGTTTTTCCCAACATCATATCTTGCAACGGCTAATTTTTCTATGGTATTTTTCTGTTTGTTTCTATAGAATACTAAAATGGTTCTTCTTCTTGCATTTAACCATACTGAAGGCAACATCGTTTTAATAATGGGGTCTTCATTATATTCTCTGGAAATAACAATCCACATATCAATAGCAGCAGCATCCATTAACCCAGGCAATAAATTATTAAATCGATCGTCTATAATTTCATCTCTTAACTTTGCCCTATCCTTTTCGTCTAAAATAGTATATGTATTTATTTGAGGTTCCTCTTTCCCGCAAGAAACAAGTAGACAAAAAAGAAAAAATTTGATAATATATTTATGCATGGTATAAAATTTAGTGTTTAAATTTAATGTTAAAACTCGAAAAACTTAATGATTATCAAATTATTTTTCAGAACTTAACTAAATAAATTTTCGATTATGAAACTTCTAAAACCTATATTTTATCTTTTAAGTATTACTCTATTTATTGCCTGCGGATCGTATTCTAACACTACAAGCAAGACTACCATTATTAAAGAAGATCCAGTAATCATTGCAAATAAAGCCTTAGAATATGAAATTATTATTATTGATCTAGGATTTACATCTTATTTAAATAGTATTGCGAGACCAATGAGTTATCATTCACAAACCTATTTACAAAATAAAAACAGAATTTATGTAACTGTCTGGAACAGTAGAGCTCAGAATCCTCAAAGATATAATAGTTCTATTTACGAGAATGTAATTGAATACGAAACAAATGTAGATTATGGATTAGAGGTAAATTACAAGTTGTATTGGTACTTTAAATTTGCAGAGCAAAAATATAAAATGAGACTTAGTTATTAATTACACTTTTTTATAACGAATAAAACTGTAGTCATATTTATTTTTGTCATCGGCTACAAAACCCTCTCTAGAAACTTCTTTCCAAATAGCAGTGTCTATTTCTGGAAAAAAAACATCTGCATCAAATGCGTGATGTACTTTTGTTATGTCTAACTGATCTACCAAATTAGATGCTATTGTTTGTTTGTAGATTTGCGCACCTCCAATGATGAAAATTTGCTCGTCTTCTTTAGCTACGTCAATTGCTTTTTCAATGCTATCAACCACAATACAACCTTCTGCTTTATAGTCTGAGTTTCTGGTGATAATTACTGTTGTTCTGTTTGGTAATGGTTTCCCTATAGATTCGAAAGTATTTCTTCCCATCAAAATATGATGTCCTGAAGTTACTTTTTTAAACCGTTTTAAATCGGCAGGCAAGTGCCAAATCAAATCGTTGTCCCTCCCTAAAGCGTTGTTATTCGCTATTGCTGCAATAATTGTGATTGTACTCATATTAAACTGCTACTTTTCCTTTAATATGTGGATGTGGGTTGTAATCTACCAATTCGAAGTCTTCAAATTTAAAATCGAATATTGATGTTATATCTGGGTTGATTTTCATGGTTGGCAATGCTCTAACTTCTCTAGACAATTGTAAATCTAATTGTTCTTGATGATTGTTATAAATATGCGCATCTCCAAACGTATGAATAAACTCTCCTGCTTCATAACCACAAACCTGGGCCATCATCATTGTAAACAACGCATAGGATGCAATATTAAAAGGGACACCTAAAAAAATATCTGCACTACGTTGGTATAATTGACAAGACAACTTTCCGTCTGCTACATAAAACTGAAAAAAGGCATGACACGGTGGTAAAGCTGCTTTTCCATTGGCAACATTTTCTGAAAAAGAAATTGAAGTATCTGGCATCACACTTGGGTTCCATGCAGAAACTAACATTCTTCTACTATTAGGATTGTTTTTTAACGTCTTGATTACTTCTTGCAGTTGATCAATATCATCACTATTCCAATTACGCCATTGATGCCCATAGACCGGACCTAAATCCCCATTTTCATCGGCCCAATCATTCCAGATTCTAACACCGTTTTCTTGTA
>JAESTN010000308.1 GCA_016763595.1 Flavobacteriaceae bacterium
CAGAAACTAAATTGATATTGTCAATTTTTAATTGTTCATAATTGTTCTTAACAATTGTTGATAAGTTTGTGTCTAGTTCACAGTGTGTTACCTTTTTTAGTTTCTTTGAGAAAAAGTAACAATCGACTCCAAAACCACCTGTAATGTCAATGATAGAATCGCCTGAAACTAGTGATGATTTATAGGCTGCAGTGATTTCTGAAGAAGTCTGTTCTATATGAATTTTTGGCGGGTAATAGATGTTTTCTGTTTTATACCAGTTTGGTAGCTTTTTAGCACATTTCTTCTTAGAAACAATTTGAGTGACCAATTCTTGAATAGAAAGAGTCTCAAAAGGACTTCCTTTGAAGAGCAATTTTGAGGTGTCAGAATTTAAATTGTCATGAATAAATTGCTGAGCTTCTGGATTTAAAATTTCAAGATTCAATTAAATGTCTTTGGTTAAGGATTTAACAATCTTATTGTCAGATAAAAACTCCTTTAAAATAACTTTTAGGGCCGTATACATAGGTACTGCAGTTATCATTCCGATCACTCCAAAAAGTAAGCCTCCAATAATGATGATTAAGAAAATTTCTAATGGATGTGATTTTGTTGTTTTTGAAAAGATAAATGGTTGACTAAAGAAATTATCTACCAGTTGCGCAATTAAATACCCAATCATTACATAAGAAGTGGTTGGTAATATTTCAGTTTGAAAATCTTGTCCCAAATTACTAGTCATTGATAATAAGAACATAATTACAGCTCCAATCATGGGACCGATGTAGGGAATTAAATTTAACAGGGCACATAAGAATGCGATTACTATGGCATTACTAATTCCGAAAATTAATAGAATGATCGTATATAAAACAAACAGTATGGTTATTTGTAAAACCAGTCCAATAAAATATCTGGATAATAAATCTTTGATAATTTCTGTTGACTTAGAAAATCTACTTTCACTTTTATTAGGGATTATTGTTACTATTGCATTTTTTAACAATCGACTATCTTTCATAAAGAAAAAGGAGATAAATAAAACAGAAAACAGTCCGATGCTTAAAGATCCTAAAGTCCCTGCAACATAGTTTAATAAATTTGGAATTGCTTGAAAACCTGATAAGAAATCAACATTCTTTAATTCAGAAAGTAAATTAATGTCTTTTGAAAGAAAATATTCATTTACATGATTAATTACACTCTGTATGTTTTGCTGCAATTTGTCAGTTTGAAGTAAAGATAAACTTTCTCCTTGCTTAATAATTAAGGGTACAAACATGCCGATAACCCCAATTAACAACCCTATTAAGGCAAACATTGCTGTGATAACTGAAAGTGTATTCGGGAATTTTAATCGCTTTCTTAAAAAGAGAATTAATGGCCGTGCAATTAACGAAATTACTGCTGCTATTATGATATACACGATTACCGATTGAATGGCATATAAAAAATAGCCTAGTAGTGCTATACCTACAATTATTGTCAATGCTCTTAATATTCCGGTCGAAATTTCTTTTGAATTCATAAGGTAAATATAATTATTAATTATAAGCTTTTACATCTCCCATACTCAATTTTCTTCCACTAGAAAATGTATGGGTTTTAGGCAACATTGTGCCAGATTCTGTAACAAACCAATCTTCCCAAGTTGCAGGAACTTGGTTCATTTTCATACTAGGAACATTCATTAAGTATTTTATAGGTAAATAATCATCGTTAAGAATCCAGATATATGAATCTCCAGGAGTTGTCCCTCCCGTAGTGTATTTTACCTTTAAAGCCTCTTTATCATCTATGGTTACAATGCTTCTAATAATGCCTGGTTCGAAAAGTTTGTGCGGAGCAACTAGCCAAAAACTATCATTGTTAAAGGTCGCTAAACCTCTATTGATAATTCGGCTTTTATCTTCAAAACCTTCTTTTCCTTTTATAAGAATCTTACTGTCTATCATGTTATCTGGATAGATAATTATCTTATTGCCAATCCCACTTAATTCTACAATGTTTTTTTGTTTATCCCATTTGTATGATCGTCTCCCTCTAAAGCTCCATTCTAAATACCTTGTTTTTTTGTAGGCATCGTGCTTAATAGTTTTTAGAATTTTATATGCCAATGCATCCGCTTTTGGGTTGCTAGATTTTACATCGCCCATATTTAATTCTACTCCAAATAAACCAATAGCATGTTTGGTAGGCAGCAGTACTCCAGTACTCGTTGTCGTCCAAGTATTCCAAGTTGCTTCTGCACCACCAATTGGAATAATGTCTACCCACATTTTATAACTTTTTGGCAATCCACGATCATCTAAAATCCATAAATAAGAATCTCCAGGTGTAGATCCACCAGAAGTATAAGTTACTAATAAGGCCTCTTTTCCTTGATGTTTTACAATGCTCCTTTCAACGCCAGTATCAAAAACTTTAAATGGGGCAACTAACCAAAAGCTATCATTATTAAAATAATCTGTAGCGGTTTTAATTAAAGCAGCTGCAGTACTGTTTTCTTCAGATTTTACAATTACTGATTTACTAGGGTTTTTGGTGTCTAAAAGTACTTCATTGTTGTCCCAAGATACAGTAACTTTATTTTCTGATTTGTTCCATTTGTAATGATGATTGTCTCGAAAACTCCATTCAAAAGATTCTGTATTTTTGTAGGCATCGTAATTTAAAGCAGTAAGCATTTTAGTTGCTAAGTTATCGGCTTCTTTTCCTTGAACACCTATTGGTAAGGATTCGTTGTTTTTATAATAAAAAATGGCAATTACTATTGCTAGTATTGCCACAAATATTCCAAGTACTTTTAATACTTTTTTCATTCGTAGGTAATTAGTTTAGTAGTGCAGCTAATTTACCTTATTTATTTTTATTATAATAATCTAAAACGTGCTTTGGGATTTCCATTCCTTTGGATACATCTTTATCAGCAATAGGATATTTAGCTACTTGTTTTAGAGGCATTAAACCAGCCCAAATTGGCAAGCCTATATCTTCGGGCTCATCAGAAACACCAACATCTCTAATTTTTGCAGAAGCTGTTTCAATTTCCATTTCTACAACTAAGGTTCTGTCAAATTCTTCTTCGTTCATTTCTCGTACGCCATCCCATCTTCCGGGCATCATATGTTCCATAAAACATTTTAACCCAGCCATTTTTTCAGTTGTGTCTTCTACGTTTTTAGCCTTTCCAAATAGGGTTGCAGACCTGTAATTTACAGAATGATGAAATCCTGACCGTGCTAAAACTAAGGCATCTAAATGCATAACTGTCATGCTCATTTCCTTAACATCTAATAATGCTGTTAACATTCTATTTGCTTGAGACCCATGCAGGTAAATTTTATTACCGTTTCTTCCATAAGCCATGGGAATTGAAATAGCTTTTCCTTGAAAATTATAGCTTACATAGCCAATAAAACCAGCATCTAAAATGTTGTTGATTTTTTCAACATCGTAGGTAGCTCTATTAGCCCCCCGCTTTACACGGTTTAATTTTGACTTTTGATATTCGCTCATTTCTTATAAATAACGTTCTTTGATAATTACTGTATGATGTATGTCATGACCCAATATTGTAAAAGCCGCTGCTCTTGCCGACATTACAGCTCCGCTAGCTGTACCAACAAAACATAAGTTCTTATCTGAAATACTTTTTAAAAGTACAATTGAATTTTCTCTATTAATAGAAAACTCGTTAATCAATTCTGCTTTAGATTTAGAATCTGCCTCAGATGGTTTTACATAATTATCTTGTTCAAAACCTTCAATATTGGTTTTGTCATTTCTAGCAATTCTTAAACAACGATACATAAAAACACGCTCAGTATCTATTAAATGTTGTAGCACTTCTTTAACACTCCATTTTTCTGGTTGATATTTATAAAATAGTTTGTCATTTGGAATTGAATTGATGAAATCTACCATGTTGTTTTTACCCGTTATATATCCTTCTATTAGATCGGTTTCGTCTTGTAACTTATCTATATATCTTGAGTAATATTCGTTGTACTCGCTAGTGTTTAAATCTATTTTTTTCATTTTATGTTGTTTTGTTGCGTCAAAAATAATACATTTATGGACCGTTCTAATCATCCAGAATAAATATAATCAGTAGTCCAGATATGTTTCCGTATAAAACCAGTATTTTATTAGATAGAAGTAGCAGACAATCTTTGTATTTACAATTGTCTAAGCAGATAATTGAGTTGATTAAAGAAAATAGATTGCCCTCAAAAACAAAATTACCAGGTAGTAGAACTTTATCAGGATTATTAGGCGTTCATAGAAAAACAATTGTTGCTTGTTATGATGAGTTAACATTACAAGGCTGGATCGAAAGCATCCCTAAAAAGGGGACTTTTGTTCATAATAATTTACCAGAATTAGAACAGCAAAAATTATCAAACAAAACTAAAGACGAGTTCAAGTTAACTGCGGGATTCAATTTTTACAAGAATGAAGTTTTGAAAAATACGGTAACCAATAATTTAGAAAATTTCACCTCAATCAATGATGGAGTTTCTGATGGAAGATTGACACCTATTAATGAAATTGCACGAATATATAGACGCATAACTAGTAGGAAAGAAGCCTATACGCATTTATCTTATGGTTCTACATTTGGAAACGACAAACTGAGAAATGTTTTGGCTGAGTACCTAAATAAAACAAGGGGTTTGCACATTTCTAGTGATAATATATTAATTACTCGAGGAAGTCAGAACGGAATCTATTTAACGACTCAGTTATTATTGAAAGAAAGTGACACTGTTATTGTTGGAACAACAAATTATATTGCTGC
>JAESTN010000309.1 GCA_016763595.1 Flavobacteriaceae bacterium
GCGAGTAATGAAAGCCCGACGATTTTGGTTGTATCTAATATTTAAATACTAAAAGACCATTCGACTGTACTCAAGGTGACAGATAAATTGTATACCAAAACCGTAACGCCCAAATCCTTTGACAAGATCGAGAACTAATATAAATACCCCATTTTTCCTTGTTGAAAATCTCGCATTGCTTCCATTATTTCTGTTTGCGTATTCATTACATACGGCCCATATTGCGCAACTTTCTCATTAATTGGCTTTCCAGAAAGCACCAACAAAGTACTTTCTTTATTCGCTTCTAATTGAATAGAATCTCCATCTTGATTGAAAGTAACCATTTGCATTGCTCCTTTCTTCAGCATTACCTGGTTATTTATCAATACCTCTCCATCCAATAAATAAACCAAAGACTGATGGTTCTTAGGCATGCTGATAGTGATTGCCCCTTTTTCTTTGGTTTTAACCGTAAAAACATTTACTTGGGTTTGTGTTTTTATCAGCCCTTTCTTACTTTCTTGCTCACCGGCTATTACTTTTAATTGTATCGATTTATCTTGATTTTCAACAATTGGTATTTCTTCATTTTTAATGTGCTGATAATTTGCTGGCATCATTTTCTTTTCAGCAGGAAGGTTGAGCCACAATTGAATTCCTTCTAAATCGCCTCCTCTTTTCACAAATTCTTTTGAGGGTCCTTCTGCATGAATTACACCTCTACCAGCAGTTGTCCACTGAACATCCCCTGCTTTTACCAACATTTCATTTCCTAAAGAATCTCTATGCAGCTGCTCCCCTTTAAAGAGTATGGTTATGGGTTCAAATCCACGGTGTGGGTGTGGTCCTAAATCAAACGGATTGTTAAACTCACTAATTGCGTAAGGGCCGTAATGATGTAGTAATAAAAAAGGATCTACACTTTCTATACCATCTGTGGGCAATGGTTGTCTTAGTTTAATTGCTCCCATGTTTACTAATGGACTTCCTACTTTATATGCTATTGTTTTTACTGTTTTCATTTTAATTTCATTTAATTTATTTTCCGTGGAAAATATTTTTGTAAATTTTTTTTTCCTTTTATTTCAATTTATATGGAGTCCTAAATCATCTTATTTTATCCAATAAATAACTTAATTGTTTTGCTTCTTCTTCTGATAAGTTTTCAATAAAATCGAGCTTGATATTTGCATCAATTGTTTGTAATAATTCTAGACCTTGTTTAGATATACTAATATAAACCACTCTTCTATCATGATCGCAACGAATGCGTTCAATAAATTGCTTGTCACACAATTTATCCATTAATCGAGTAGCATTTGGCGCACGTTCAATCATTCTATCTTTAATGACTTGCACTTTTATTGGCTCATTTGCACCTCTTAAAATCCGAAGAATATTAAATTGTTGTGGCGAAATTCCGTATTGTTTAAAAAAATCATTTTCTTGACTATTAATCCAATTGGCCGTATATTTTATGTTAATCAACGCCTTTATTTTATTGTTCAAAAATTTTGAATTGATGTCTTTTGCTAAATCGCCCATTCTTCTAGTTGTACTATTTTTCAGCTACCTTAGAAGTAGCACCCTTTTTTAAATTAATTCTTTCATTATTTTATTGAACTCGTCTGTTGTTGGTATTAAATACACTTGATCGTCAACAAATAATGTTGGAAATTTCAGCGTTCCTCCATACAATTCTTTGGTATGTTCTTTAGCTTCATCATCTACAGATATATCTTTGTAAGTAAATGGAATTTCTGCCATTCTTAAATAGTTTTTAAACGCTACTGTATGTGCATGTCCTTTTTTCCCGTATAAAGTAATCTTCATTTTCTAATTCCTTTGTAAGCACAAATTTACAAAAAAAATAATTACCTTCCAAGGAAACTATTTTAAGTGTAACTACTAAATTAAAACCATTATATAACTACCAATAGTACTACATTAAAACATCAGCATATTCAGGGGTTTTATCAAAAACCGATTTTGAAAACGGGCATAATGGAATCACTTTTAAATTCTTTTTTCGAAGAAAATCTACCGCAGCTTCCACAAATTTATACCCAATTCCTTTTCCTCGTAAAGAACTACTTACTTCTGTATGATCTATAATAATTTTATCAGATCCAGCCCAAGTATATGTCATTAAAGCATCTCGTTTACCATCAACTTCAACATAAAATACTCCTTTTTTTCCAGTATCATCTTGCTGTACTTTCATCGTCAATTATCCTTTAAACTCAATTTTCACATGTGCACCGTCACAATACGGTTTGTTCTGAGAAGCGCCACATCTACAAAATGCAGTAGTTTTATTTTTCTTTTCTTTTGTTCCGTCAGAGTTGGTTACATGCAAGGTTCCATATACCAATAACGGTCCGTTTTCTAAAACTTCTACTTTTGTTTCTAAATGTGCCTCTTCAGAAGTTTCTCCTGCTACAATATAAGATAACGCTCCAGAAGGACAGGCTTCTACTTGTTTTTTTAATTCTTTAGTTGTTGCATTTTCTATCTGAATCCAAGGCTTTTCTTCAGGCTTATAAACTTTTGGTAGCATTTTTACACATACAGCAGCATGAATGCACTTTTTGGGCTTCCATAAAATAGTTAATTCTCCATTTGAATATTCTTTAATAATTTCTTTTTTGTCAGACATGCTATGTGATATTTAATTTATAATGCTTTATGGAAATTACCAACTGCTTTGATTAGTTGGCTTTTAAGTTCCATATTTACAATACTTCCGTCTTTAAAGTTATCATAAAAACTTGGCAATGAGAAATCTGAGACAATATTTCCTCCCATATGTGGAAACCCATTTTTAGCAATTGACAAAGCAGCGCTTCCTCCTCTTCCTCCGGGAGATGTTGCCATCAATAACATTGGGATATTGTTCCATAATTTTTGTTCGATACGAGACATCCAATCGAATACGTTTTTAAATGTTACCGAAAAATTACCATTGTGCTCAGCTAACGATAAAATAATTCCATCTGCTGCTTGAACTTTATCAAAGAATGTATGCGCATTCTCTGGAATTCCATTTTCTGTTTCGGTATCTATTCCATAAACTGGCAACGGAAAATCGTTTAAATCTAAAATTTCTACTGCTACATTTTCAGTTAAACTTGAAGCATAAGTTGCCAATTCTTTGTTGATTGATTTTTTACTATTACTTCCTGCAAATACTATTATATTTTTCATTTGTATTTCTTATTTAATTTTTGAATCCACTTGAGTTTGCCCTTTTATCATCTTTGCTACCGGACATTTCCCTGCTATTTCTAATAATTTTTCTTTCTGTTCTTGCGTCACATCTTTTTCAAATGAAATTTCCTCCACTAATGATTTTTTTATTCCTTCAGAAGTTAACTCTTGTTTTTGAGATACGATTACTGTGATTTCACCCAAATCCCATCCTTTATGCTTGGCATACATTCGCAAAGTAATTGCTACACAGCCACCAACTGCGGTCAATAGATATTCTACTGGTGTCGGAGCATTATCATCTCCTCCTTTATCTACTGGCTCATCAATAACCGCATAATGGTTTCTCATTTTTGCTTCGGCTCTATAATTTCGACTGCTAAGTGTTACTTTTGAAATAGGATTGTTTGCCATTTTATCTATTTTTCTTATAGATATATGAAACTATTAATAAGATCATTGCAATTACAACTCCCATTTGCTCACCATCACCCACCATCACATGCGCAAAAAACGCTAAAATAAAAGCAAAGAAAAAACCTGCATACGCCCATTCTTATAAGGTCCTATTCCCAATCATCCAAATCGCTGTTAATCCTAAAATTTTTGCAACTGCATACGGATAAATAATATATGATGGATACCCGAAATTGGTAAACATTGCTGCAATTTCATCGTGATTAAAAAAATACATTCCTGCAGAAAACAATAACAATACAGTTAATAATCCAGTTGAAACATAATAGATAATTTTTTTAGTTTTCATTTTATTTGGCTTTAAATTCTAGGCAAAGCTACAACAAATATATTTATTTTCCTAGGAGAATAATACCTAGATAATTAAAATGCTTAAAAAATTCGATCCCTCCCCATAACACACCTATACAACACTTTATAATTAAATGAAACCAAAAAGAGAAACTCCTTCAATTAATTGAAGGAGTTTTTTAAAATTAAAACTTATAAA
>JAESTN010000310.1 GCA_016763595.1 Flavobacteriaceae bacterium
GAATCGGCAGAAGCACCAATCATCATTTCCATATCGGCATCTGCTAATTGAGCTCTACTTGGATTGATTACAAATTCTCCGTTTACTCTTGCAACTCTAGCTTCAGAAATAGGGCATTCAAAAGGGAAGTCACTTAATTGTATTGCTGCTGATGCTGCTAATCCTGCTAGTGCATCTGGCATTACATTTTCATCATGAGACATTAACTGAATCATAACCTGTACTTCTGAATGGTAATCTTTTGGGAATAATGGGCGTAAAACACGGTCTACAAGACGCATTGTTAATACTTCTCCATCACTTGGTCTTGCTTCTCTTTTAAAGAAACCACCAGGATATCTTCCTGCAGCAGCAAATTTCTCTCTATAGTCTACCGTTAATGGTAAAAAATCTACAGGACTTTGTTTGTAGTTAGATACTACGGTACACAATAACATTGCGTCTCCCATTCTTACAACAACTGAACCGTGCGCTTGTTTCGCTAATTTACCGGTTTCTAATGAGATGGTTCTTCCATCTCCAAGGTCTATTACCTCGTTAAATACTTTTGGAATCATAAAATTTTAATTCTAAGTTGATACTTTGTTTTTTTGTTGTGTTGTTTGTTGTTTTGTTGTTGTTTTACTTCCAATGGAAAATCAAAATTGCTGTTACTAATTTTGAATTTTTATATATGAATTCTATTTGTTACGTAGAATTGAATATTCTTTAAAATAAAAAAGAGGCACATTTATAGCGCCCCTTTTTGTTGTTAGGTTTTATTTTCTAAGTCCTAATTCTTTGATAATCTCACGATATCTGTTAATTTCAGTATTCTTTAAGTATGCTAATAAACTTCTACGCTTACCTACCAATTTAACTAATGAACGCTCTGTGTTATAATCTTTACGATTCTTCTTTAAGTGCTCAGTTAAGTGGTTGATTCTAAAAGTGAACAATGCAATTTGTCCTTCTGATGTACCAGTGTCAGTTGCTGACTTACCGTGTTTTGAAAAGATATTCTCTTTTACTTCTTTTGTTAAATACATGCCAATATTGGTTTAAATGATTTTTATGTATATCAATGATTTTTTCATTGAAGCTGCAAATATACATTAATTTTTATTTCTGTAACGAATTTAAAGGCCAATTTCGAAATCAAATGGGAGGAATAAATGATTGGTTTAAAAGGACTTAAATAGAAAAGAGCCCGAAGGCTCTTTTTTTATTTTCTAACGGGTAGATTTTGAATTAAATCTATATATAAGTTGATTTGTACTTTTAAGTTTTTACGTTCGTAAATTCCATCTAAGAAACCATGTTCTAGTAAAAACTCTGATCGTTGAAACCCTTCTGGCAACTCTTTACCAGTTGTGTCTTTTACAATTCTAGGGCCAGCGAATCCAATTAAAGCATTCGGCTCTGCAATATTAATGTCTCCTAGCATTGCATAAGAAGCAGTGGTTCCTCCTGTGGTTGGATCTGTACATAAAGAAATGTACGGAATTTTAATTTCTGCTAATTGTGCTAGTTTAGAAGAGGTCTTTACTAACTGCATTAATGATAAAGAGGCTTCTTGCATACGTGCACCTCCAGATTTAGAGATCATTAAAAAAGGAATCTTATTTTCAATTGAATAATTGATTGCTCTGGCAATTTTTTCTCCAACTACAGATCCCATAGATCCTCCAATGAATGTGAAATCCATTGCAGCAATTACCAAGTCTTTCCCTAAAGATTTCCCAACAGCTGTTCTTACAGCGTCATATAAGTTGGTTTTCTCTTTAGCCGCTTTTAGTCTATCAGGATACTTTTTAGTGTCTTCAAATTTTAAGGGGTCAAGCGAAGTTAATTTTTCGTTTAATTCTTTAAACTCATTGTTGTCAAAAAATAAATCAAAATATTCTTTACTTCCAATTCTTACATGGTAACCGTCTTCTGGACTCACATATAAGTTGCTTTTTAACTCTTCTGTATCTATGATTTTTCCACTAGGCGTTTTGTACCATAAGCCTCTAGGGGTGTCTTTTTTATCTTCAGTAGGAGTTTGAATTCCTTTATCTTTTCTTTTAAACCAAGCCATATTATGCAGTTGTTTTAAATTTTATAATTATCGGCTAAATTAAACTATCTTATTGATTAAGCAAGAGTATTCACATTGTTTAAATCTTCGAATGAAGTTTTTAAACGGTTTTTAAAAGTGACTTCTCCTGCCCTCATCCATTTTCTTGGGTCGTAATATTTCTTATTTGGAATTTCGGCCCCTTCTGGATTTCCAATCTGAGTTTTTAAATAATCGTTCTTATCATTTATGTAATCTCTTACTCCTTCTGTAAATGCAAATTGTAAATCAGTATCAATATTCATTTTAATAACACCATAATCGATAGCTTCTCTGATTTCTTCTAAAGTAGAGCCAGAGCCACCATGAAATACAAAATCAATTGTGTTGTGAGGAACCTTGAATTTTTCTGATATATGTTCTTGTGAATTTTTTAAAATCTTTGGAGTTAATTTTACATTTCCAGGTTTGTAAACTCCGTGTACATTTCCAAAAGCAGCAGCGATAGTGAATTTTGGACTGATTTTTAGTAGCTCTTCATAGGCATATGCAACTTCTTCTGGTTGTGTGTATAATTTAGAAACGTCTACATCTGTATTATCAACTCCGTCTTCTTCTCCTCCTGTAATACCTAATTCAATTTCTAAAGTCATACCTATTTTGCTCATTCTAGTTAAGTATTCTTTACAAATTTCAATATTCTCTTCAATTGGTTCTTCAGATAAATCAATCATATGAGAACTATATAAAGATTTTCCAGTTTCTGCAAAATGCTTTTCACTAGCATCTAATAAACCATCAATCCAAGGCAATAACTTTTTTGCGGCATGGTCTGTATGTAATATAACAGGAACACCATAAACTTCTGCCATTAAATGCACATGTTTAGCTCCTGCAATAGCTCCTGCAATAGCAGCTTTTTCATTTTCATTTGATAAACCTTTGCCTGCATTAAAATAAGCTCCTCCATTAGAAAACTGAATTATTACTGGAGCGTTTAATTCTTTTGCCGTTTCTAGGACCGCATTTACAGTTGTAGATCCAGTTACGTTAACGGCTGGAAGCGCGAATTTTTTTTCTTTTGCTAATTTGAAAATTTCTTGAACTGCATCTCCTGTTGCAACTCCTGGTTTTATTAAATGATTCATGTAGTGTTGTTTGAATTTTACAAAATATTGTTGTCACAAAACTAGGCATTTTTTAAATAAATGGATTGCCTTTTTTTCTATAAATAACGAAAACGTTATCGCCTAGATATTAATTTAAAAAGGATAATTGATTCCGATATTGTAAACAGCATTGTTAAAGTTGAAGTTTTTAAACCATTTACTACCTGGTAAATAAGGTTCGTGAGTTTTAAACCCAATATCTAAGCGTAAAATTAAAAAGTTGAAATCGTATCTAGCTCCAAAACCAGATCCAACTGCTATCTGTTTTAATGAAGATAAGCTATTGAATTTAGCTTTTTCATCTACAAAGCTAGAGTTAGATATATCCCAAATATTACCAGCATCAATAAATAAAGCACCTTTTAA
>JAESTN010000311.1 GCA_016763595.1 Flavobacteriaceae bacterium
TGATTCTAATAGCCGTGAAATTGTGCTGAAAACAGCAGAAACAGATGCCGTTAAGGCGGTTGAGATTTTTTCAATTTTTGGACAAGAAATATTGAACTTAAAGAGCGATATACTGCATACAAATGAACTTAGAACTAGTGCTGATGCGCTATCAAATTCCGTATATATTGTTAAAGTATATTTTGCGAATGGAATCGCGTCTAGAAAAATTATAATTCACTAAAAATATACCGTTTGGTATATTTTCGTATCTTTGTGCTTTAAACCGAACTAGTTGCATGTCTAAATCAGAAAAAACCAAAGCGTTTATTATAGAAACGGTTGCTCCAATATTCAATAAAAATGGGTATTCGGCAATGAGTTTGTCTAAAATTACAGCAGCTACGGGTTTGACAAAAGGAGCTATTTATGGTAATTTTGAAAACAAAGAGCAATTGGCAATTGCTGTTTTTCAGTTTTCTGTAAGAAGAATTTTAAAGGATTTAAATGCACATGTATATCAGGGTAAAACACCCTTAGCGCAATTGCTTAATGTGGCAACCTTCTATCATAATTACTATGAGTATAATAGGAAATTAGGAGGCTGCCCTATTTTAAATACCGGTGTAGATGCAAACAACCATAACCCATTAATTATCGCTAAAGTTAGGTCTTATAATGAAAGAATTTTGGATCGGTTTACCAATCTAATTGAAAGTTGTAAAGCTTCTAAGGAAATTAAAAGCTCGGTTGACAGTTCATTGTACGCCAGACGTTTTTTTGCAATGATAGAAGGTGCTATTTACATGTCTTATATTATGGAAGATAAAAATTACATGAAAGATTTAGCGGTGTACATGAACCAAATAATACACAAAGAATTAATATAAACTATTTTTTTAATCAAAAATATACCAATCGGTATAAAATATATCAATATGAGTTTACCAAAAATTTTAGAAAGCAAAACAAAAATTAGATTTCAAGATTGTGATCCATTTAATCATTTGAACAATGCATCGTATTTTAATTATTTAATCAATGCAAGAGAAGATCAATTAATAGCCAATTATGATTTGGATATTTACCAACATGGAAAAGCTACAGGGAAGAGTTGGGTAGTGGGTACCCATCAAATAGCCTATATCAAACCGGCAAAGTTAATGGAAACAGTAACCATAGATTCTCAATTAATTAAATACACGGAAAAGACCCTATGGGTAGAAATTAGAATGTGGAATGAAGCTAAAACGGAATTAAAAGCAGTTTTATGGAGCTCTTTTGTTCATTTTAATATCATAAAACAAAGATCAGCGATACATGATGAAAACTTAATGAAGTTATTTAAAGAAGCTATTTTGCCCTTGGAGGCATCTAGTTTTGAAGAGCGAATGAAAAGTTTGCGAGCTCAAAAACAATCAGCATAAAAAAAGCACCTCAATTGAGGTGCTTTTTTATTTTATAGGTACCTGAAAATTATTTTGATTCAGCGTAACGTCTTGCAACTTCGTTCCAGTTAATTACATTAAAAAAGGCATTGATGTAATCTGGTCTTCTGTTTTGGTAATTTAAGTAATATGCATGTTCCCAAACATCTAGTCCTAAAACAGGAGTACCTTGACAAGTTACACCAGGCATTAACGGATTGTCTTGATTTGGGGTAGAACATACAGAAACTTTTCCTCCTTTATCAACACACAACCAAGCCCATCCAGAACCAAATTGAGTAGCTGCTGCTTTAGAAAAAGCATCTTTAAATGCATCTACTGAACCAAATTGAGCTTCAATAGCTGTTTTTAATTCTCCAGATAACGTTCCTTTATCAGAAGGGTTCATTACAGACCAGAATAAAGAATGGTTGTAAAAACCACCACCGTTATTTCTAACCGCTTTATTATCCATGTCTAAGTTTCCTAAAATAGCTTCAATTGAGTTTCCTTCTAAATCGGTTCCTGCAAGTGCATTATTTAAGTTGTTTGTGTATCCTTGGTGATGTTTACCATGGTGAATTTCCATAGTTCTAGCATCAATATTTGGTTCTAACGCATCGTATGCGTATCCTAATTCTGGTAATTGAAAAGCCATAATTATATATTTATTGATTAATTATTTTGTGTTATCAGCTCATTTCTGATTTGCCTAGTACAAATTTAACTGAAAATTTCTTGACCAACAACAACAGTCGGTTTTGATTTTTTATAGAATTATAAAGAAAAGTTATTTGAAGTAGTTTGAGCTACTATATGCATTTATCTTTTACCTCTAATTTCGTATTGCAATCAGTACCATTGTTATTGATATCTACAGTTCCATTGGTATCAATCAATTCGCAAATAGAAGAAATGGCACAGTTTGTTAAATTAATATTATTAGAAATATGTATCGAATTGTTAATTTTTGATAGATTTTTAAGTCCATCAATAGTCGTTAATTCAGGATTTTCTTTAATAAAAATCGTATTGATGGCGTAGGTGAGTTTTTCCAGACCATTTAAATTTTCTAGAACATCGCAATGCTGAATGGTTAATTTTCCACCTACAGATTCAAGATTCTTAAAGCCGCTTAAATCAGTTAAAGCATTGTTTTCATAAATGTATAAATCGGCGTTGACGCTTATTAAATTTTGAAAACCAACATAACTTTTCACAGAATCGTTTTCAATTGTCAATGCATCAACCACCTCTAAGTTTTGAAAACCAGAGACCGTTAAAAGAATTGGATGTTGGATTTTAAGTTCTTTTACATATTCAATGCCATTAAACCCTGTAATGTGTTTAAGAGTTTCATTATCCTGAATTAGGATGTCGTGATTAAAATTAACAAGCATATCAAAAGAATTTATTTCTTCTAAATTGACATTTTCATAAATTTTTATCTCTCCATCAATAGTTGTAACGTTATCCATTCCGCTTACTGCTGACAATGAGTCGTTTTCATAAATATGAACTCTACCTATAATGGAAGTAACACTTTTTAAAAAATCAAAATTAGTTATCTTTCCGTTTTTATAAAAAGCAAAGGGACCGTTGATGGTTTTTAGGCTATTAAACCCTGTGATATTCTCTAAGTTTTTAGTTTGGTAAATGTTTAAAGCAGCTGCAGAAACTAAGTTTTTAAACCCGGTAAGTGAGACTCCCGTTTTTTCTCCGATAATATTTACATAGTGCTGGGTGTTAACTAAGCCTTCAAAACCACCAATTTCTACATTGGTGTTATTACTCAATTCAATGCCTTCTACATGGTTTAGTTTGTTAAAACTATTGAAAACGGTTGTCGAGTTATTAAGAAATACTCCAAGGCTTCCTTCAATACTTGTAAGATTTTTAAACGCATTATTGCTAAAGTCAATACTGTTGTTAAAAAGCCAAATACCCATTTGCTTACTGTTTCCAACTGAAACTAAGTTGTCAAAGCCAGTTATTGTTGTTAGGTTTATGTTGTTTGTAATGTGAAGTCTTTGCGAAATATTAGTAAGGCTGCTAAATCCAGAAACCGCAGTTAATTTTTCATTTGAATTGATTTCAAGTTCACCGCCTACATGGCTAAGGTTTGCAAACCCTTCAATAGCGATTAAAGAAGCGTTTAACTTTAGGTTCACTGATTTACTGATGTTCTGTAAGACAGAGAAACCCCTAATAGATTTTAGGTTGTCATTGTTCGTAATATCAATGGCACCTATAAGTGTTTGAAGGCTGTTAAAATCGGTGTCAATAGCGGTTAACGAGCTATTGTTTTCAATTCTAATATCCCCTTTTATAAGTGTTACTTTTGGAAGAATATTTAATTCTGAAATACCTTTTAGATTTCTAAAAGTTACATTTCCATGAATAACCTTAAAGGTATGGAAAAATGAAAAATCTTTAATTTCTCCACCCATTGGATCAATAGTCAGATTTCCATAAATCGTATCACATTGACTGTACTGAACAGCTAAATTCTGAATGTCATTTACAGAATTGATAAGTATATCCTCTGTTGAAGAGCAAATTGCATTCGTCTCCTCTTCGATATCAATATCTTTCTGACAATTTAAAGTAAAAAAGCATATAGAAATAAGGCTTAAATAGTAAACAGTTTTTTTCATTGCATCCATTAAAAGTGAAGCAATATAAAGAAAAGAAATTGATTAATAATTAGCATCTTCTGGATACTTAGCCATAAACTCTTCGGCCTTGTTAACCATTTGAGTACTCCCACAGAAAAACGGAACTCTTTGATGTAATTCTGTCGGCTCTAAATCCATAATTCTTTTGTAACCATCAGTCGCTTTACCACCAGCTTGTTCTGCTATAAATGCCATTGGGTTGCATTCGTATAATAAGCGTAATTTCCCTTTAGGCCCAATAGTACTTGTTGGGTAAATATAAATTCCACCTTTAATCATATTTCTATGAAAATCAGAAACTAAAGATCCAATATATCTAGATGTATAAGGTCTGTCTTCTTTTTCTTCTTGACAATATTTTAAATATTCTTTTACTCCTTGTGGAAAATGCACATAGTTTCCTTCATTAATAGAATATATTTTTCCGTCTTGTGGATGTTGCATATCAGGATGTGATAAATAGAAGGTTCCAATTGCAGGATTTAATGTAAACCCTTGAACGCCATTTCCAGTGGTAAACACAATCATGGTAGAGGTTCCATAAACTACATAGCCAGCAGCTACTTGTTCACTTCCTTTCTGTAAAAAATCTTCTTTGGTAACCGGTGTTCCATCTGGAGAGATTCTTCTGTAAATAGAGAAAATGGTACCAACAGATACATTTACATCAATATTTGAAGAACCATCTAAAGGATCCATTAACAAAACATATTTGTTTTGGTTCGTTTTGTTTTTTCCTTCAACAATTACATAATCGTCCTCTTCTTCACTCGCAATACCACAAACAATCTCTCTATTGATAATCGTTTGCTTAAATAAATCATTTGCAAGTACATCTAATTTCTGTTGTGCTTCACCTTGTACATTTATATCGCCAGCTGCTCCGGTAATATCAACAAGTCCTGCTTTTCTAATCTCATGATTTACTACTTTTGCCGCCAATCGAATCGCATTAATAAGTCTAGAAAGCTCACCAGAAGAATATCTAAAATGTCTTTGATTGTCAATAATAAACTCACCAAGAGTCATATGTTTTGTGTTCATAACAAATAAATGTAAAAGTTGCGCAAATATCGTTTAAATTTGTTTTACTTAAAGAATAATTATGAGTTTTATCATTAGAAAAGGAGAAAAGGAAGACATGAATTCTGTTTTAGAATTGATTGTTGAATTGGCGATTTTTGAAAAATTACCAAATGAAGTAGAAGTAACTGTTGAGCAGTTAATTAATGATGGGTTTTCTAAGAATTCGAAGTTTAACGTATTTGTTGCGGAAGAAAACAATGTTATTGTCGGAGCAGCATTGTTTTATGAACGATATTCTACATGGAAAGGTAGAATAATTCACCTTGAAGATTTAATTGTAACGCATAAAAAACGTGGCTCAGGAATTGGAATCGCTTTGTATAAAGCAGTTCTAAAATATGGATATGATTTAGGCTGTAAAAGAATAACTTGGGATGTGTTGGATTGGAATACCCCAGCAAAAGATTTTTACAAAAGTACTGGCGCTACTGTTTTAGATGATTGGCAAGTTGTACATATGAAAGAAGATGCATTAAAGAATTTTATAGAAAATAGTTAATGAGGATTTTTAAATTTGGAGGTGCTTCTGTGAAAGATGCAAATGGAGTTAGAAACCTACTAAAGGTTTTAGACTACGAAGGAATAACCGATACATTACTGGTTGTTTCTGCAATGGGAAAAATGACGAATGCTTTTGAAGAAGTTGTGCACTCTTATTTGTATAAAAAAGCGAATTTAACTTCTTCTTTGAAGAGTGTAAAAGAGTATCATGTTAACATTGTAAAAGAGTTGTTTGAAAAAGAGAACCCTATTTTTGATGAAATACAAAAATTGCTTGAAAGCTTGCAGGACTTTTTAGTTCAAAACACTTCTAAAGATTACAATTATATATATGATCAGGTGGTTAGTTATGGAGAGTTATTGTCAACTAAAGTTATCAGTGCATTTTTAGAAAAAGAAAAGATTGCTAATCAATGGTTAGATATTAGAACCATACTAAAAACAGATTCAAATTATAGAAATGCGACGGTAGATTGGGAAGAGACAATCTCAAATTCAGAAAAACTAGACAGAGATACGTTGTATATAACTCAGGGTTTTATTAGTAGAGATCAAAAGGGCGATACCACTACATTAGGAAGAGAAGGGTCTGATTATACAGCTGGTATTCTAGCCTACTGTTTAGATGCAGAAAGTGTGACCATTTGGAAAGATGTAGCAGGTGTTTTAAATGCTGATCCTAGGGTTTTTGAGGAGACCGTTCTGCTTGAGAACATTTCATATCAAGAAGCCATAGAAATGGCTTTTTATGGAGCTTCTGTAATACATCCTAAAACAATAAAACCGCTAGAAAATAAAAGAATTCCATTATATGTACGTTCTTTTGAAGATTTAGAAAACACGGGAACAAAGGTTAGTAAAGGAATTGATTTACATCCAAAAACCAATTGTTTTATTGTAAAGAAAAACCAAATTTTAGTATCTATTTCTACCAACGATTTTTCTTTTATGGTGGAGGAGAATATTAGTGATATTTTTAAATTGTTACATGATTTTAAGTTGAAGGTTAATTTGATTCAGAACTCTGCAATAAGCTTTTCTGTGTGTTTAGAAGATGGCTATCAAAATTTTTCTAAATTTTATAAAAAGCTCCACCCAAATTTTAAAGTAAAGTACAATACCAATATTACTTTGTTTACAGTGAGGCATTTTGATGCGGATTCTATTCAAAACATTCAAAGAAAAGGAGATGTATTACTGCAACAAACAAGCAGAGAGACCGTGCAATTGGCCATTGCAGAAAAAAAATAATTATGCTAACCAGTAATTTTACATTAAGTTTGTAGTTATGTCAATTTTCAATATATGAGTTTAGTTACATCTAAAGAGATTGCTAATGTTCTGGGAGTGTCTAAATATGGGTTTTTAGGAACCTTTATAGGATGGTTGTTAATGCGGGTTTTACGTATTTCTAAAATTAATAAAATCTACAA
>JAESTN010000312.1 GCA_016763595.1 Flavobacteriaceae bacterium
CAGCTACCTCTGGAGGAAAAGTTATCAATCCTATTGGAGAAGGACACATGGTCTCAAATTTTTTATCATGGATAGAAGACGTTTGGACGAAAGAGAATCTATTTGAACTGCTTCATAAAAATGGAATCAGTTCTACAGTGTACACTGCCAATCCTTTCTCTTTAACAGCTTTGGTTAACGGGATACATAAAGTAGGAACTATCAAACATGATAGTTTTGGTTCAGGAATAGAGAAATTTACCAGTGATTTAAATAACAACAACTTACCTCAATATTCTTTTATAGAACCAAAATTTATTTTGCAGCATAACGATCAACACCCTTCATCAGTAAGCGGATTCCTTGATGGTCCTACCAAAGATGGAACTGTAATACTTGGTGAGAAATTTATTTGGGATGTTTACGATGCTCTTAAAAACAGTGATTATTGGGATAAAACACTTTTTATTATTACCTACGATGAAAACGGTGGATGTTTCGATCATGTACCACCACCTGCTTGTGTACCTCCTGGAGGAGATAACGTTGATCAAGAAGACTTCAATTTCGACCGTTTAGGCGTTCGTGTTCCTATGGTAATGATTTCACCATACATTGCAAAAAACACCATTATTAACGAAACATTTGAGCATAGTTCATTCATCAAAACAATGTCAGATAAATGGGGTTTAGGAAACTTAACTGATAGAGATAAAAATGCAAAATCTTTTGGCTCCGTTTTTTCAGATACAAAAAGAAGCTGTTATCCAGAAATTCAAGAGCCAGTATTAACACATGGTTTAGATAACGGAGAAGCCTATGCAAATGACCCTTTAAATGGCTTGCAAAAATCAATCTTAGCAGGAGTTATTGAAATCGCAAAAACCAATACACTAACAAAAGACATCATTGCTTTAAAAAAGTCTGTAGAAGACATCCCTACTGTTAAAGATGCTATGGACTATTTAACAAAAGTAAAAGACCTTCTGTTTTAATTGAAGCTTGATAAAAAACAAAAACGACATCAAAATTGATGTCGTTTTTATATAGAAAGCAAAAAAAATGCTTTTTATTTAATCTTAAATGCTTTTTCTCTTGGAAAGTAAGCTGTATCTCCCAATTGCTCTTCAATACGAAGTAATTGATTGTATTTAGCCATTCTGTCTGAACGTGAAGCTGAACCTGTTTTAATTTGACCGCAATTTAATGCAACAGCTAAGTCTGCAATGGTATTATCTTCAGTTTCTCCAGATCTATGTGACATTACAGAAGTATACCCTGCATTATGAGCCATATTTACAGCTGCAATAGTTTCAGTTAAGGTACCAATTTGGTTTACTTTGATTAAAATAGAATTTGCAATTCCGTTTTCGATTCCTCTAGACAATCGTTCTACATTTGTAACAAATAAATCATCTCCTACTAATTGAACCTTGTCTCCAACTTTATCAGTTAAATATTTCCAACCATCCCAGTCGTTTTCATCCATTCCATCTTCAATAGAAATAATTGGGTAGTTTGCAGCTAATTCTGCTAAATAGTCAGCTTGTTCTTGGCTAGTTCTAATTTTCCCAGTTGCTCCTTCAAATTTAGAATAATCATATTTCCCATCCACATAAAATTCGGCAGCAGCACAATCTAAGGCAATCATAATATCATCCCCTAAAGTATACCCTGCATTTTTAACAGCTAAAGCAATGGTGTCTAAAGCATCTTCTGTACCGTCCAACGTTGGTGCAAAACCACCTTCATCACCTACCGCAGTACTTAAATCGCGCTCGTGTAATACTTTTTTAAGGTTGTGAAAAATTTCAGAACCCATTTGCATTGCTTGTGTAAAATTCTTTGCTTTTACAGGCACTACCATAAATTCTTGAAATGCAATTGGCGCATCAGAATGAGAACCTCCATTAATGATGTTCATCATTGGAACAGGCAATGTGTTTGCTGACACACCTCCTACGTACCGATACAATGGCATTCCTAATTCATTTGCAGCAGCTTTTGCAGCTGCTAAAGAAACTCCTAAGATTGCATTTGCTCCTAATACTGATTTATTATGAGTTCCATCCAAATCAATCATAATTTGATCAATTTTATTTTGTTCAAATACAGATGTACCCAATAATTCTTGAGCAATCAATTGGTTTACATTAGAAACAGCTTTTAATACACCTTTTCCCATGTAAGCATCTCCTCCATCTCTTAATTCTACTGCTTCATGTTCTCCTGTAGATGCTCCAGATGGTACTGCAGCTCTACCCATAAATCCATTTTCAGTAGTAACATCAACTTCTACAGTAGGATTTCCTCTAGAATCAAATATTTGACGCGCATGAATGTTAATTATAATACTCATTCTTCTATTTTTTATGATAACTTTTTCAAGTTATAATTAGTAATATCTTGTTGCTAAACTACAAAATATGTGTTTTTACGAACTAGTTAATTTCAATTAACTGCGAAAACGATTTCAGAGATGAACTACTTCGTTTTCTTTATGTTCTCTATAAATTGATCAAAAAGGTATTCTGCGTCATGTGGTCCAGGGCTCGCTTCTGGATGATATTGTACTGAAAAGCAATTTTTACCTTTTAATTGAATTCCTGCAACCGTATGATCATTTAAATGTACATGTGTAATTTCTACATTTTCATTTGCTTCCGTTTCTTCTCTATTAATTGCAAAACCATGATTTTGAGAAGTAATTTCTCCTTTGCCAGTTAACAAGTTTTTTACAGGGTGGTTGATCCCTCTATGGCCATTGTGCATTTTGTAAGTAGAAATACCGTTAGCAAGCGCAATTATTTGGTGGCCTAAACAAATTCCAAACAATGGCAGATCTCTTTTGATAATTTCTTTTGCTGTATTTTGTGCATCTACTAAAGGCTCTGGATCTCCAGGACCATTCGAAATAAAATATCCATCAGGATTAAAAGAACTCATTTCTTCAAAACTTGCATTGTATGGAAATACTTTTATATACGCATCTCTTTTTACAAAGTTTCTTAGAATGTTCTTTTTAATACCGATATCCAATGCCGAAATCTTATAGGTAGCATTTTCATCACCAACAAAATATGGCTCTTTGGTTGATACTTTAGAAGCCAATTCTAACCCATTCATATCAGGAGTATCAGCCAATTGCTTTTTCAAATCTTCAATATGCTCAACATCAGTAGATATAATTGCGTTCATTGCTCCATTATCTCTAATATATGCAACAAGGGCTCTGGTATCTACATCAGAAATTGCAACTGTATTGTGTTTGATAAACCAATCTTTTAAATTCCCTTCAGAGTCAACTCTAGAGTGTGTAAAACTAAAATTTCTACAAATTAACCCTGAAATTTTAATTCCATCAGATTCAATTTCTTCAGCATTTACTCCATAGTTTCCAATATGAGCATTCGTGGCAACCATCAATTGTCCAAAATAAGATGGATCTGTAAAGATTTCTTGGTACCCTGTCATTCCGGTATTAAAACAAATCTCTCCAGTAGCTGTTCCTTCTATCCCAATAGATTTACCGTAAAATATAGTTCCATCTGCTAATAAAACTAACGCTTTTTTGTGTTGTTGGTATTTCATCGCTTAGTTGTGTATCTTTTTTAATTGTGTGTTTTGTACTTTCTTTTGCAAAAATAATAATATCTAATTTAGTATGCATTTCTTGTTCATAAAAATGTATAAAAAAAGGGATAAACATAAATGTTTATCCCTTTTATATGAAATCTATAAATATCATATTTATTCTTCAGAAGTTTCTGGTGTTTCAGTTTCAGCAACATCAACAGCAGAATCAGCTTTCTTCTTCCCTCTACGAGTAGTTTTCTTAGCTTTCTTTCCATTAGGGTTGTAAATTTCGTTGTAATCAACTAATTCTACCATTGCCATAGGAGCATTATCTCCTTGACGATTTCCTAATTTGATGATACGTAAGTATCCTCCTGGTCTATCAGCAATCTTAACAGAAATTTCTTTGAATAATTCTGTAACTGCATACTTATCTCTAAGGTAACTAAATACAACACGTCTATTATGTGTAGTATCGTTTTTAGATTTTGTAAGTAAAGGTTCTACAAATTTACGCAACGCTTTTGCTTTTGCTTCTGTAGTGTTAATACGTTTATGTTCAATTAATGAACATGTCATATTAGCTAACATCGCCTTTCTATGCGCTGTTTTTCTTCCTAAGTGGTTAAATTTCTTACCGTGTCTCATGACCTTTGTTTTATACTTTCATCTTGCTCAACCAGTTATTGGGGGCAAAATATGAAAGAATTAATCTCTATCTAATTTGTATTTACCTAAGTCCATTCCAAAGTTCAATCCTTTAACATTTACTAGTTCTTCTAGTTCTGTTAATGATTTTTTACCAAAATTACGGAATTTCATTAAGTCATTTTTATTGAATGATACTAAGTCTCCTAAAGTATCTACTTCTGCAGCTTTTAAACAGTTTAAAGCCCTAACTGATAAATCCATGTCTACCAACTTAGTCTTTAATAACTGACGCATGTGTAATGATTCCTCATCATATGTTTCAGTTTGTGCAATTTCATCTGCCTCTAAAGTGATACGCTCATCAGAGAATAACATAAAGTGGTGGATTAAAATTTTCGCAGCTTCTGTTAATGCATCTTTAGGATTGATAGAACCATCTGTGTCTATATCGAAAATTAATTTTTCGTAGTCAGTTTTTTGCTCTACACGGAAATTTTCAACAGCATATTTTACATTCTTAATTGGAGTGTAAATAGAATCTGTAAAAATAGTTCCTAAAGGCGCAGAAGATTTTTTATTTTCTTCTGCTGGTACAAACCCTCTACCTTTTTCTATAGAAATCTCCATGTTTAATTTCACAGATTTATCCATATTACAGATAACTAAATCAGGGTTTAACACTTGAAAACCAGAAATAAAACGTTGTAAATCTCCAGCAGTTAATTGCTCTTGACCTGAAACGCTTACTGAAACAGACTCATGATTTGTCTCTTCAATTTGCTTCTTAAAACGAACTTGTTTTAAGTTTAATATAATTTCTGTAACATCTTCTACAACTCCTTTAATTGCAGAAAACTCATGCTCTACACCATCAACTCTTAATGATGTAATTGCAAAACCTTCTAAAGAAGACAACAATACTCTTCTTAATGCATTACCAACTGTTAACCCAAAACCTGGTTCTAAAGGTCTAAACTCAAATCTACCAGAAAAATCTGTAGATTCAATCATAATTACTTTATCAGGTTTTTGAAAATTTAATATTGCCATATTTTTCTTCTTTTAATTGTTATTCAGTTGCGCGGCCTGTAAGTGTGAAGAAATATTTACAAACCCTTTGGCTGAATTTCAATATGATTAATTTATTACTTAGAGTACAACTCTACAATTAATTGTTCTTTGAAAGTCTCTGGAATTTGTACTCTTTCTGGAGCCTTGATAAA
>JAESTN010000313.1 GCA_016763595.1 Flavobacteriaceae bacterium
AAATTTATTAGTGATATCAAACATCCTGTTCCCTATTCTGAAGATATTAAAACAGTCTTTACTCCTAGAAAATACATGACAGACGATCAGCGTTTTGCTGCTCGTAGACCAGACGTATTGGTTTTTGAAACTGAAATATTGACTGAAGACTTTACCTTAGCTGGAGATATTTTAGCCAAACTAAAAGTAGCAACTACTGGTTCTGCAGCAGATTGGATTGTTAAAGTAATTGATGTACATCCGTCAGACACAAAAGACAATAACAAAAATATGCAGAAGCATTTAAAAATGAGTAATTATCATTTAATGGTTCGTAGTGAAGTTTTAAGAGGTCGATTCAGAAATAGCTTCTCTAAACCAGAACCTTTTATACCCAACAAAAAAACAAGTGTAAACATCAAATTACAAGATGTACATCACACCTTTAAAAAAGGACACAAATTACAAATTCAAGTGCAAAGCACTTGGTTTCCTTTAATAGATTTAAATCCGCAAACCTATGTAGACAATATCTACAAAGCAGACGAAAAAGATTTCAAAACCCAAACCCATACCGTATTTACAGATTCTAGTATCGAATTCTCTGTATTAAAAAAATAAGAAATGAAAAAACTATTGATTTTATGTATTGTTGCTTTTGTAAGCTGCACTACAAGCACTGAATTAACAGAGCAAGAACGCATGGATCAACATGCAAAAAACACAGAAATTATTAGAGATGATTTTGGTGTTCCTCATATTTACGGTAAAACAGATGCCGATGCCGTATTTGGATTATTATATGCACAAGCAGAAGATGATTTTAATCGTGTAGAACGTAATTACATATGGGCAATTGGAAGATTGGCTGAAGTTGAAGGAGAAAAATCTTGTATAGTGATTTGCGTGTGCGTTTATATATGACCAAAGAAGAAGCTCAAAAGCATTTTGACGAAAGCCCAGAGTGGCTACAAAAATTATGCGTTGCTTTTGCAGATGGGTTGAATTATTACCTAAAAACACATCCAGAAGTAACTCCTAAATTAATTACCCATTTCGAACCTTGGATGCCAATGTATTTTAGCGAAGGATCTATAGGTGGAGATATTGAAAGAGTTTCTACCAGAAAAATTAAAAAATTCTACGATTCATCAAACAAAAAAATGGCAGTTTCTGATGGCTTAATCAGATTAAAAGATGATGAGCCAAGAGGTTCAAACGGATTTGCAATTGCAGGTTCAAAAACAAAATCTGGAAATGCCATGTTATTAATCAATCCACATACTTCGTTCTTTTTTAGAGGAGAAGTGCATGTGGTAAGTGAAGAAGGATTGAACGCTTATGGAGCCGTAACTTGGGGACAATTTTTTGTATACCAAGGGTTCAATAGCAAAACAGGTTGGATGCATACGTCTACAGGTACAGATATTATCGATGAATTTGAAGAAACAATTGTAAAAGATGGTTCAAAAACGTCTTATAAATACGGTGAAGAAATCAGAGCGTTGGATTCTATTAAGGTGAATTTAAAATACAAATCTGCGAATGGTGTACAAGAGAAATCTTTTATGACCTACAGAACACATCATGGACCAATTACACATGCAAATGGAGATAAATGGGTAACAACAGCCTTAATGTGGAGTCCCGTAAAAGCATTGAAACAATCCTTTACAAGAACAAAAAAATCGAATTATAAAGAGTTTAATGAAATGATGGATATTAGAACCAACTCTTCTAATAACACGGTCTATGCAGATGCAGATGGTACCATTGCCTATTACCATGGAAACTTTATTCCGAAAAGAGATGTGAGTTTTGACTATACAAAACCTGTAGATGGAAGCAATCCAAAAACAGATTGGAACGGATTGCATGCGTTAGAAGATAATATTTTGGTGTTGAATCCTCCAAACGGATGGATTCAAAACTGTAATTCTACACCATTTACAAGTGCCTTAGAATACAGTCCTAAAAAAGAAGACTATCCTAGGTACATGTATTCCTTTCCAGAAAACTACAGAGGAATTCACGCAATACCTTTATTAACAGAAGCAACAGATTTAACCATAGATTCTTTGATAGACTTGGCATACGACACGTATTTACCTGGTGCAGATGTTTTAATCAGCGGGTTAATAGATGCAGCAAAAAAATCTTCTGTGAAATCAAAAGAAGCTAGAGAAGCAATTGAATTACTTAAGAAATGGGACTTTAGAGTTTCTGAAAATTCTGTTGGAATGACATTAGTACAATTTTACAGAAACAGTTACTATCGTTCTAAAAAAATTCCACGAATGGTTGGTAATAAAAGAATTAGTAGACTCGGAAGGTTTGAATATATGAGTAAAACGGCATCACCTAAAGAACGTTTAGCAATTTTCCAAATAGCCTTAGAGACATTAAAAGCTGATTTTGGCTCTTGGAAAACACCTTGGGGAGAATTCAATCGGTACCAAAGAAATGACGCAAAAATTAGGCAAGATTTCAACGATGCAAAACCAAGTTTGCCTGTAGGAATGGCTTCTAGTTCTTGGGGTGCACTGGCATCATTCGGAACACGTTTTGGGAAAGATACAAAAAGACAATACGGAACTTCTGGAAACAGTTTTGTTGCAGTTGTTGAATTTGGAGACAAAGTAACGGCAAAAACAATGTTGGCAGGTGGACAAAGTAGTGATGTAAATTCGCCACACTTTTCAGATCAATCGCAACGCTATGCAGACAAGCAGTTTAAAGAAGTTGCTTACTATAGAGAAGACGTATTAAAAAGAGCAAAAAGAACCTATCACCCAGGAGATAAAAAATAATCAAGTATGAAAAATAGTACCATTCAATTCCTAGCACTTTTTATTGTTTTAGGAACTATTCAAGCCCAAGAAAAAACAACGCCTGTATTTAAAGATGGAGAAGCACAAATTGTAGAAGCTTTTAAAGACCCTAAAAACTGGATTCGACATGACTTATGGGTAGAAACTACTTTTGACACAGATGGTGATGGAAAACTGGACAGAATGCACGTTGACGTAACCAGACCAAAACAAACAGAAACAGAAGGCTTAAAATTACCTATTGTATATGAATCAAGTCCATATTACGCCGGTACCGCTGCTTTTGTAAATGGGTTGTTTTGGGATGTAAAACACGAATTAGGTGCAACGCCAAAACAAAGAACTCGTGTAGAAGTTACACGAAGAGGAAAAAGACCTATTATTTCGAATTCGCAAATTAGAACCTGGGTTCCGAGAGGATACATTGTTGTGCACTCTTCATCACCAGGAACGGGTTTGTCAGATGGTGCTCCAACTGTTGGAGGAAAAAACGAATCTTTAGCACCCAAAGCGGTGATTGATTGGTTGTCTGGTAGCGCAAAAGGATTTACCAGCAGAACAGGTAACGAAACCGTAAAAGCATATTGGTCTACAGGAAAAGTAGGTATGACAGGAACTTCTTATAACGGAACCATTCCGTTAGCAGCAGCTACCACAGGTGTTAAAGGATTAAAAGCAATTATTCCTATTGCACCAAACACTTCGTATTATCATTATTACCGCTCTAACGGATTGGTACGTTCTCCTGGAGGATATTTAGGAGAAGACATTGATGTATTGTATGATTTTATTCACAGTGGTGGAGAAGATTTAATTCCAAATCCTAAGTATATCAAAGACAGTAAAAGCTCTAAGAAATTTATCAGAAAAAGAGACTACAACAATGCCAGAGTTCGTGATACAGAAATGGCGAATGGAATGGATAGAGCTACAGGAGATTATAATGATTTTTGGGCTGGACGTGATTATTTAAATCAGATGAAACCCATGAAAGCGGCCTTATTAATGTCGCATGGTTTTAATGATTGGAATGTGATGCCAGAGCATAGTTACCGCATTTATAAACGTGCTAAAGAAATGGGCCTTCCTACTCAAATTTATTACCATCAAAACGGACATGGTGGACCTCCGCCAATGAAAATGATGAACCGTTGGTTTACACGGTATTTACATGGCATTCAAAATGGTGTTGAAAACGATGCCAAAGCTTGGATTGTGCGAGAAAACGACAAACAAAAAAATCCTACTTCGTATACAGATTACCCGAACCCAGCAGCAAAACCAGTTACTTTATATTTACATGCGGGTGCTCCAGAAGTTGGAAGTTTAACAACCGTGAAATCTGGTTCTAAAACAAAAGAAACACTGGTTGACAATTACTCATTCTCTGGTGAAGCCTTAGCACAAGCAGACAATACAAATCACAGATTACTTTTTGTGACACCTATACTTAAAGAGGACCTTCATATTTCTGGATTGACCTCTATTACCGTAAAAATAGCGAGTAACAAACCTTCAGCGAATTTATCTGTTTGGATGGTTTCTTTGCCTTGGAATAAAGGTAGAAGCGTAAAAATTACAGACAATATCATAACACGTGGTTGGGCCGATTTACAGAATTATAAATCACTTCGAAAAAGTAAACCGCTACAACCTGGTAAGTTTTACGAAATGACTTTTGACCTACAACCAGATGATCAAATTATTAAAAAGGGACAACAAATTGGACTGATGATTTTTTCTAGTGATAACAATTATACACTATTACCAAAACCTGGTACTGAATTAACAGTTGACTTAAACGGAACCTCAATTACCATTCCGGTTGTT
>JAESTN010000314.1 GCA_016763595.1 Flavobacteriaceae bacterium
ATGATGAGTGGAAGTATTTTGTTTCCGCCACACGATCCAAAAAACGATTTTTCGATTTTATTTATAGAGACATCTGGTTGTTTGCCAATGTGTGGACATGGAACTATTGGTACCATCACAATTGCCATTGAAGAAGGGTTAATTACTCCAAAAATTCCTGGTAAAATAAAAATGGAAGCTCCGGCAGGTTTGGTCAATATAGAATACGGTCAAACTGGTAAAAAAGTGGATTGGGTAAAACTAGTCAACGTAAAAAGTTATTTAGCAGCAGAAAATTTAACGATTGACTGTCCTGAATTAGGAGAAATTACTTTTGATGTTGCGTATGGAGGGAATTATTATGCGATTGTAGATCCGCAGAAAAATTTTTCTGGAGTACATGATTTTACAGCAAGTAAAATTATCCAGTATTCTCAAGTGGTTCGAGATCGTATCAACGAGAAATATCCAGAGATGTTTATCCACCCAGAAGATGATACCATTAGAGATGTAACACATTTGTTGTGGACAGGAGATCCGATTGATCCAACATCATCAGGAAGAAACGCCGTTTTTTACGGTGATAAAGCCATTGATAGAAGTCCGTGTGGAACAGGAACATCGGCAAGATTAGCACAACTATATGCCAAAGGGAAATTAAAACTAGGAGAGAAATTTATTCACGAAAGCTATATTGGAAGTAAATTTATTGGTTGTGTAGAAGAAGAAACAACCTTAGCTGGAAACCTTGCAATTGTACCAAGCATTCAAGGTTGGGCAAAAGTATTTGGATATAATACCATTATTATTGATGATGAAGATGATCCATATGCACATGGGTTTCAAGTTATTTAATCACCGGGTAAGAACCCAATTGGTTTTATACCGCGATGCTTGGTCGAATAAAAAGGAGAGCTCCTAATGTAACACCTCGTACCCTTGCGTCTAGGTTATTTATTGATGACATGGAAATAGATAAAAATGAAATTATAAAAAAGCACTGTTATACAGAACTTGTTTATCAAAGAATAAATAAAAAATTAGGTACAAGTTTTTCAAATAAGGAAAGTGAATCGTTTCTGAAAAAGGTTTTAAAAGAAACAGGTTTAGAGGGATATGAAAAAAAAGGAAAGAATTTTTATATTTCAAATAAACAGCATAACATACAAGTAACCATTAATTCAAACACCTTTAGAGTTATAACTGTTGCTGTAATTTTAAAGAGTAAATAAAGTTATTAAATGTCAAAAGAAGTACTAATTATCGGCGGTGGAATCATAGGGCTAAGTACTGCATATTACCTTCAAAAAGAAGGACATCAAGTTACTGTAATTGATAAGTCAGATTTTAAAAGCGGAGCATCTTATGTAAATGCAGGATATATTACGCCAAGCCATATTATTTCTTTAGCATCACCAGGCATCATTACCCAAGGAATTAAATGGATGTTTAATTCGAATAGTCCTTTTTATGTGAAACCAAGATTAGATATTGATTTTTTAAAATGGACTTGGGCCTTTAAGAAATCTGCAAATGCAAAAAAAGTAGCGGCTTCAATTCCAGTTATAAAAGACATTAATTTACTGAGTAGAGATTTATATGAAGAGATAAAAGAGTCTAATGATTTTAATTTTCATTACGAGCGCAAAGGATTGATGATGTATTATCAATCTGATAAGGTAGGTGAGCATGAGTGGGAATTAGGAGAGAAAGCCTTAAAAGCAGGTTTACACGCAGAGCATTTAACAACTATGGATGCAATTCGAAAATACGAACCTACTGCAGATTTAAATGTAAAAGGAGCAGTTTATTTTGATTGTGATGCTCATATGACACCATCCGATTTTATGCCAGAAATGGTAGCCTATTTAAAGTCAAAAGGTGTGCAGATTTTTGCCAATGAAGAAGTGAAAGACATTGTGGTTAAGAACCAAAAAATATCGAATATTATTACGAGTAGAACTTTATATGAAGCAGATGAAGTAGTATTAGCAGCAGGCAGTTGGAGTCCTTTACTAACAAAGAAACTCGGACTTAAAATTCCGATTCAAGCCGGAAAAGGATATCGAATAAATGTAGAAAGAGAAACAAATATTACAGTGCCGTCTATTTTATGTGAAGCAAAAGTTGCCGTAACACCTATGACTGGTTTTACACGTTTTGCAGGAACTATGGAAATTGATGGAATCAATCATACTATAAATCCAGCTAGAGTAAATGCAATCGCAAATGCGGCCAAAAGTTTTTACAATAATTTAGAAATTTCTTCGGAAGAAAAAGCCGCCGCAGAATGTGGATTACGTCCATGCTCTCCAGATGGATTGCCCTATATTGGTAAGTCGTCTAAATGTGCTAATTTAACCATTGCAACTGGTCACGCCATGATGGGGTGGAGTTTAGGTCCAGCTACAGGGAAATTAGTTTCTGAAATTATATCAGATAAAAAAACAACATTGGATTTAGACCCATTTCATCCAGATAGAAAATTTTAAGTATGAGATACGAGTCAATTCCAAATAGACTATTCATAAAAAATAGAGAAAACTTCATTGCACAAATGAAGCCGAATACCATTGCTATTTTAACATCTAATGATGTGAAACATAACAATGCAGATGATGTAATGGGTTTTACACAAAACAATGATTTGTTTTACCTCTCTGGGATTGATCAAGAAGAAACGATTTTGGTATTGTATCCAGGTGCTCAAAAAGAAGAAAATAGAGAAATTGTTTTCATCAAAGAAACCAATGAGCAAATGAAGATTTGGGATGGAGAAAAACTAACCAAAGAACAGGCAACTGTAGTTTCTGGAATTGATAGAATTGAGTGGGCGCAAGATTTTGAAATGACCTTACAATACATGGCTTTTGAAGCTGATGGATTTTATTTAGGACACAACGAACATCTAAAACGTGTAACAAAAGATCAAGAAACTCAGCAAGACAGAATGATACAATGGTGTAAAGAAAAATATCCTTTGCACGCGTATTATAGAGCTGCAAAAATCACCAGAGATTTAAGGCCAATAAAGTCTGAAATAGAAGTTGCTTTGATGCAAAAAGCAGCAGA
>JAESTN010000315.1 GCA_016763595.1 Flavobacteriaceae bacterium
AAAAATCACAGTTTTTTAACTTTTTTTCATAGAAAAATATATTTTGGCACGCGATTTGCATCTACTAAAAACGAGAACAAATGTGAGAGACTTGTTTTCATTGTGTAAATTATTTGAATTAGTTGATTAAAAAAAACCACTTCGCTTGAAGTGGTTTTTTATTTTTATACCTTTAGCATATGAAGCTAAAAATCTCAATCCTATTTTTTTTCCTTATTTCCATTAATTCCTTGTGTCAAAAAAAGTTTATTTTGACGCCACCCAATGTAAAAGCACTCACTTCTATTGTAGAAAAAAATGAGGTAGACACTGACATTATTTTTTTGTATTTGGAAAGCAATTATGCTTCAAATTCTAAAAAATATAATATCGAAAAAGATCCTGACTTCAACAATCAAGAGTGTGGTTTTACAAAGAAATTTAAATCAAATATTATTTTCACCACAAATAAATGTGGTGAAGCATCTCCAATACTACAGAAAATCATCTTTCCAAAAACAACCACTAAAATGTTAAAAAACTGGATACAACAAATATATAAAATTGGTTTATCTGAAGGAATAGAGTCTGATAATAAATGGTACAAGAACACCATTGAATTTGGACCAAAAGACAAAGAAGCTGGCTGTTACTATAAAATAAAACAAACAACCACCAACAGCATTGTCGAAGTTTGGTGTGGATGTTAAACAAACAAAAAGAGCAACTTTAAAAGTTGCTCTTTTTGTTTACAATAGTAGTACTAATTATATCGCACTAATAATATCGTGCTTGGTAATGATATGGAACTTTCCGTTCTCAAGATCAACCAATACAGCTTGATTTTCTCTAGTTATCAATTTAGAAACGGCATCAATAGAAGCACCTTTATCAACTACAGGATAGGCTGCACCCATTACTTCTCTAATAGGTTTGTCTGCAATATTTTTATCAGAAATAAAACTTCTTAACAAAACCATCTCATCAACCGACCCCACAAAACCATTGCTATCTCTTACCGGAATTTGTGAGATTTTATAATCACGCATTCTTTCAATGGCATGCGAAACTAATTCTTCTGTTTGTACCGTTAATAGTGGTTGATTGATATGTCCTCTAATCAAATCTTCAGCAGTTGTAATTTCTTCATCTAAGAAACCGCGCTCACGCATCCAATCATCATTAAACATTTTTCCAACATATCTACTTCCGTGATCGTGAAATAACACCACAACAACATCGTCCTTAGTAAATTTATCTTTTAATTGTAGTAAGCCTTTAATTGCTGAACCTGCAGAATTCCCAACAAAGATTCCTTCTTCTTTAGCAATCTTACGTGTATAGATCGCCGCATCTTTATCAGTTACTTTGGTAAACCCATCAATTAAACTAAAATCTACATTTTTAGGTAAAATATCTTCTCCAATTCCTTCGGTGATGTATGGATAAATTTCGTTCTCATCAAAAATACCCGTTTCGTGGTATTTTTTAAATACTGATCCATAGGTATCAATTCCCCAAATTTTAATATCAGGGTTTTGTTCTTTTAAGAATTTTGCGGTTCCAGAAATTGTTCCTCCGGTTCCTACTCCAACTACAAAATGAGTAATCTTTCCATCTGTTTGTTCCCAGATTTCAGGTCCAGTTTGCTCATAGTGGGTTAGTGAATTTGATGGATTGTCATATTGGTTCACATACCAAGAATTTGGTGTTTCAGCTCCCAATCTTTTAGAAACTGAATAATACGACCTTTCATCGTCTGGCTCAACGTTTGTTGGACAAACGATTACCTCAGCGCCTACAGCTCTCAAAATATCCATTTTTTCTTTAGACTGCTTATCAGAAATCACAAAAATACATTTGTATCCTTTTATAATTGCTGCCAAAGCCAATCCCATTCCTGTATTTCCAGAAGTCCCTTCTATAATGGTCCCTCCAGGTTTTAAACGCCCATCTGCTTCAGCATCTTCAATCATTTTTAAGGCCATTCTATCTTTTATAGAGTTCCCAGGGTTAAAGGTCTCTACTTTTGCCAGTACTAAAGCATCAACTTCTTTGGTGACTGAATTTAATTGTACTAGAGGTGTATTCCCAATAGTTTCTAATATATTTTTTGCGTATTTCATCTTCTCTTATTATTCTACAAAGAAACAAAATATTTAAGAGATACATTTAATTAGAATCCTTTTTTAAAAGGAACTATTTTAGGCGAATTGAATGGATTTTGACGGGCTTATTTTTGTAATGATATAAGAAGGAATTAACAACATTAAAAAACACAAAATAAGTGTACCAATATTTAGCATAATAATTGAAAACACATTGATGTAAACAGGAACTGTACTAACATGGTATGATGCTGGGTCTAAGGTTATAAATCCAAAATAATGCTGCAACAACAATAAGGAAATTCCAATGACATTCCCCAAAAGCAAGCCTTTCAAAATTAAATAGGTTGCGTTGTATAAAAAGATTTTTCGGATTCCCCAATTATCACTTCCTAAGGCTTTTAAAACACCTACCATTTGTACTCTTTCTAGAATTAAAACGAGCAACGCTGTAATCATATTAATGCTGGCAACCAAAATCATGATTCCTATTATAAACCAAACATTATTATCAAACAACTCAATCCATTCAAAAATCACATCATAGCTCTCTACAATCGTGGTACTATTTAAGGTAGAGCCAATCGCTGAATAAATTTCATTTCCTTTTTGTTCTATGTCATCAAAATCATCTAACAACACCTCAAAACCACCAATTTGGTTTTCATTCCATTTATTTAATCGTTGAATTTCTCTAATATCGCCAATCATTAAACTTTTATCAAACTGACCAAAACCAGTATCATAAATACCAACAACAACAAATTTATACCTGCTTGGAAATTTATTTCTAGTTGCTTTTATAAAAAAAACATTGATCGTATCATTCAACTTTAACTGCAATCTATCTATCAAGGTTTGAGACAATAAAACATCTCTAGCTCTAGATTGATTAAAATCAGGAAGCTTTCCTTCTACTAAATATTCTTTAAAAAAAGACCAGTCATAATCTGTTGAAACTCCCTTAAAAATAACGCCCTCAAAATCTGTAGCTGTTCTAATTACACCAGCCTTATTCGCAAAAATTTGCACTTTTTTTATGCCGTCAATCGTTTTAAATTCTGGATAAAAATCTTGATTCTTCTCAATAGGGGTTATAGAAACCTCTGAGTTGTTATCATCGTAGTTGGTAATCTGAACATGTCCTTTAAAACCAGAAATTTTATCTCTAATTTTATGCTGAAAACCTGAGCCTGTAGCCATAGAAATCATCATAATAATAACTCCTAATGCAATTGCTGTGATTGCAATTTTAATTATTGGAGATGAAATGCTATTTTTATACTCTTTACCAGCAATAATACGTTTGGCAATAAATAACTCGTAATTCAATTTTATGATTTCATTAGTTCGTTTCAAAAATACATATTTAATCTTAGTAACAAGCATTTGTTTTGCCTTGACTTCCTGCGCTCAAAATTCAATGGAAATAAAAGTAGCTGCTGCACAAACAGAGCTATACTTAAACCTCCTTAAAGGAAAAAACATTGCAATTGTAGCCAATCAAACATCAACAATAAATACCGCACATTTAGTAGACAGCTTACTTTCTTTACATATTTCTGTAAAAAAAGTGTTTGCTCCAGAACATGGTTTTAGAGGAAAAGCAGATGCTGGTGAAGCCATCGCTGATGGCAGAGATAAAAAAACGGGGTTGCCGATTATTTCTTTATATGGAAAAAACAAAAAACCTTCTGCTGCACAATTACAAGGAATTGATTTGATTCTTTTTGACATTCAAGATGTAGGCGCCCGTTTTTACACCTATATTTCGTCTTTACATTATGTAATGGAAGCCGCTGCAGAAGTGGGAATCCCGCTGATTATTTTAGACAGACCAAATCCTAATGGACATTATATTGATGGTCCTATTTTAGAAATGGAACATAAAAGTTTTGTAGGCATGCATCCAGTGCCTGTGGTGTATGGAATGACCATTGGAGAATATGGACAACTAATTAACGGAGAAGAGTGGTTGAAAAACGGTGTTAAATGTGACTTAACTGTAATTCCGTTGAAAAACTACACACATAATTCTACCTACAGCTTACCGATAAAACCCTCGCCAAATTTACCAAATAACAAAAGTATCAACCTCTACCCTAGCTTGTGTTTTTTTGAAGGCACAAATGTCTCTGCTGGCCGTGGAACTAATTTACAGTTTCAAATTTACGGGTCTCCATTTTTAACAAAAAATGATTTCTCGTTTACACCACAATCAAATGAAGGTGCAAAATATCCGAAGTATAAAAATAAACTTGCTTATGGTGAAGATTTAACCAATTACAAACACCTAAGTCAACTGAATTTATCTTGGCTAATAAAAGCCTACCAACAAAACACTTCTGACAAATTCTTCAATGCTTTCTTTACTAAATTGGCAGGAACAGAAAAATTACAGCAACAAATAGAAAAAGGAGTCTCAGAAAAAGACATTAAAAAAACCTGGCAAAAAGATTTAAACGCCTTTAAAAAAACAAGAAAAAATTATTTAATCTATAACTAATATGAAAAAAGCAGCATTCTTTTTATTTGGGATTATACTACTGACCAGTTCTTGCACTACGGCTCAAAATCCATATCAGCAAAAAATTGACACCGCTACTGCCCTTTCTACACAGTTTTTAAAAGACCAACAAATACCCGGAATGTCGATTTCTGTTTCTCACAAAGGAAAAATGATTTGGTCTAAAGGCTTTGGCTATGCGGATGTAAAAGCAGCAAAGAAAGTAATTCCCAACACTACACAGTTTAGAGTTGCTAGTATTTCAAAAACTCTGAC
>JAESTN010000316.1 GCA_016763595.1 Flavobacteriaceae bacterium
CAGAAACACCTCATTTACACGTAAAGAATTGGCACATGGTATTCGTTTATCGTGTCAAGTAAAAGTAAAACAAGACATGGATATTTCTATTCCAGAAGAAATTTTTGGAATTAAGAAATGGGATGCAGTCGTAGTAAGAAATTATAACGTAGCCACTTTTATAAAGGAATTTGTTGTAGAAATCCCTCAAGATATGGGGTACAAAGCAGGAGGATATATTCAAATTGAAATTCCGGCCTGTGAAGTAAAATTTTCTGACATGGATGTAACAGCACACCCAGAAGAACACGATACTCCAGATAAATTTAAACCAGAATGGGATAAGTTTAAATTATGGCCTTTGGTAATGAAAAACACAGAGACTGTAGAAAGAGCATATTCTATGGCTTCTTTTCCAGCAGAAGGAAGAGAAATTATGTTAAATGTACGTATTGCAACACCTCCTTTTGATAGAGAAAAAGGCGGATGGATGGATGTAAATCCTGGTATTGCATCTTCATACATCTTTAATTTAAAGAAAGGTGATAAGTGTGTTATTTCTGGACCTTATGGAGAGTTCTTTATCAATGAGTCTGAAGCAGAAATGTTATATGTAGGTGGTGGAGCAGGAATGGCGCCAATGCGTTCGCATTTGTACCACTTATTCAGAACATTAAAGACAGGTAGAACCGTTACCTATTGGTACGGAGGGCGTTCTAAAGCAGAATTGTTTTATATCGAACACTTTAGAGCGTTAGAAAGAGATTTTCCAAACTTTAAATTCTTTATTGCTTTATCTGATCCAACAGAAGCAGACAATTGGAAAGTTAAAAAAGACGTGCATGATACAGAAGGAGATGGTTTTGTAGGATTTATACATAATTGTGTAATCGAAAACTATTTAGATCATCACGAATCTCCAGAAGACTTAGAATTGTATTTCTGTGGACCGCCATTGATGAACAATGCAGTTCAGAAAATGGGAGAAGATTTTGGTCTTGCAGACGAAAACATCCGATTTGATGACTTTGGTGGGTAAGCGAAGCGCAATACTGAACTAGTTTCAGTATCGCACAGCGATATTATATATAAAGAAAACCGATACATTTTTGTATCGGTTTTTTTATTGCCTAATATCACAGAAAAAGGAATAAAAATTCTATTTTTATTGAAACTAAAAAACATGAAACGTACAAGCCATTAAAATCGTTATGATTAAGAAAATAGTATTCTTATTACTTCCTGTTTTTGTTTTTAGTCAACATACATCTGCACTAAAAAGGAGATTTCTTTTTTAATAAATCAGCAAATGATTCTGCAGTATTTTATTATGATGCTGGAATCAAAAACTGTATACCTTGTGATGAAACGCTATTGGCAAATTATTATTTAAAGTTTGGAGAAGCAAATAGGTTGATAGGGAATAGAGCTATTGCTTTAAAGCAGTTCTTAAAAGCGGAGAAAATATTTACGAATTTAAACAACCATAATGGTTTATTTGCTGCAAAAACGTATTTAGCAGATTTTTATAGATCCGTACATAATTATGAAAAATCTTTTTCCTTAATAGAAGAAGCTGCAAAGATTAATGAAGAATACGCTATTGGTAAAAAAATGTTGGCTCGCTATTATAATAGACGGGCTGCAATTGTAGCCAAAAAATTTAATGATAATGAAGAAGTAATTGCTCTCTCCAAAAAGTGCATTCAAATTGCTAAGGAAATAAAGGAGTATAAATTATTAATATATTCTTACAACGAGTTGGCCTATGTGTATGAAACTCAAAATAAAAAGAAGTTAAGTGTAGCATATTATTTTAAGGCGTATGATATTGCAAAGAAATTAGACCTTGGTGTAGAAACATGTGATGTTTTGTACAATATAAGCCGGCAAGAATCTTTGAGAGTAGAACGCAGCCTCACTCCGTCAGATAAAAAGAACTTCAAAGCCTATAAAAAAGTTAGAAACTATTTTATTGAAGGATTGAAATTAGCAACCAAAATCAACTATTTAGAAAAGCAAAAGGATTTTTCTAAGATGCTATTTGAGAGCTTTTTTAGAACGAGCCAATTTGAAGAGGCAATGAAGTATAATCAAATATATTATGATTTTAAACATCAAATGATTGAAGAGGATAAGAGAATGGAAATAGCAAAAATTGATGCCAGCTATTTAGATAAAAAAAAGGATGATAAAATAAGGGGGAATGAAAGTAAAATAAAAATACAATATTTTGTATTGACTTCTTTTGCAATATTATTAACAATCCTATTTTTCTTTTTTATAAAGTCAAAAAAAGACAGAACCAATATACAAGCTCAAAAAAATAGGATAGAAGAAATTGTAGTTCAAAAAACAATGCTCCTTAAAGAAATACACCATCGCGTTAAAAACAACTTGCAGTTAATTTCTGGGTTGTTGTATCTACAGGTGGTTAAGCATAAAAATAAAGAAGTGTCAGCCATGGTAGAGGAATCACAAAAACACATCAATTCTATTGCTTTGGTACACGAAATGTTATACAAAGACGATACCTTGTCGTTAGTTTCAATGGAACAATACTTAAAAGAACTTGGTGCTCGGTTATTACAGGTTTCACCTCAAGAACTTATTAAATATAATCTGAAAGTACTTAACGTTTCTTTACCTGTAGATTATGCCACTACGTTAGGCTTGGTACTTAATGAATTGGTGACAAACTCATTAAAATATGCATTCACAACTCAAGAAGGGATTGTTTCTGTTTCCTTGGAGGAACTTGCCGTAAATGAATATAATTTTATCTATTCAGACAATGGTATCGGGTGTGATCTGATTGAAGAATTTAATGAAGGTAAAACGTTGGGTCAGAAATTGATAAAAATGCTTGCAGAAGAGATAGAAGCCGAACTGACAATTAAAAATGAAAAAGGGTTGACGTACACGTTTAAGTTTAAAACGAAACTGAAATAAATGGCAGAGAAGATACAAATTTACATCGTTGAAGATGTGGCGATTTCAAGAATGTCGCTCGAAACCATGTTGACTGAAAACAAGTATGAAGTTTCGGGTTCTGCTGCAACAGCAGAAACTGCTTGGGAAGAAATGCAACATACACCCACAGATTTAATTCTGTTAGATATTAATTTAGCAGGAGAGAAAAATGGTGTTTGGCTGGCACAGCAAGTACGAAAGCATTTAAACATTCCCATTGTATATCTTACCGCTTTTGGCGATCAACAAACATTAAAAGAAGTAATAGAGACCAAACCTAATGGGTATTTAATGAAGCCCTATCAAGAGCCTACCTTATTAACAACCATCAATATTGCATTTACTAATTTTTTAGAAAATCCAAACAAAGTGATTGTTTCAGAAACGGAAGAAATGTGTAACGATTTTGTCTTTATAAAAGATAAGCACATGAAAATTAAAATAGATGTCAACGATATTTATTATGTGAAATCTGAAGGGAATTATTTAGAGATTATTCTAAAAGATAAAAGGCACGTTATCAGAAACAAATTATTAGCATTTAAACAAGAACTTCCAAGTGGTTTGTTTTTTCAAAGTCACCAACGGTATTTGATTAATATAGCTAAGATAGTTGTTCTAAAAAAAGATGTTGTGATCCTACAAAACCAAGAGATTCCTCTTTCTTTAAAATATAAAACCCCCATAGAAACTGCGCTATCTAATCTTTAGTTTTGTGTCGTTTTTGGGTATTTGTTTTTTGCCTTGAAATAGACTTTTAGTTAAGCCTTTCTAACTTCCCAAAAAAAGGCCCAATCTTCACATTTTTTTGCACTCGTAGCTACTGTAGCTCATCTTTGTTGGTTGAAAATAGTTTATCAACTATAAAACCAAACCACAATGAAGAAAATCACTTTTCTATTATCATTTTTTGCAATCATTTTATATAACCACGCTACTTTTTCGCAAACTTTTACTGTAAACAATATAAAATATAATGTCACAGATGCTGTCAATAAAACGGTAGAGGTTGGGAATAATTCAAATAACCTTACTCTTATTGGTGCTATAACCATACCAGAATCAGTTACTAATGATAGTACTACATATACTGTAACATCTTTTGGTATTACTACAATAGTTGATGTTGTTATGGGTGGTTCTGACGACTATGGCTCTTTTGAAGGATGTACAGGTGTTACAAGCATTGTGCTGCCTAATACTATAACCTCAATTGGACAACAAGCTTTTTACAACTGCACGAATCTTATTAGTATTAATATACCAAATTCAGTAACTTCTATTGGGGTGATAGCTTTTAGTCGATGTACTAGTCTTACTAGTATTGAAATACCTAGTTCTATAACCTCTATTGGTGAAGCCGCTTTTAGTTTTTGTGCAGGTCTTACTAGTATTGAAATACCTAGTTCAGTAACTTCAATTGGAGCTGGTGCTTTTCAAGATTGTACAGGTCTTACTAGTATTAATATACCTAATTCAGTAACTTCTATTACTGATTACCTATTTAATAATTGTACTAGTTTGGAATCAGTAACAATACAAAACCCAAATATAAATTATTTGGGGTGGAGAGTTTTTGGAGGATGTGCAAGTTTAACTAATTTAACTCTTTTTGCGACTACACCACCAACGTTACATACTGGTGCATTTCACGTGGCAAGTATAAGTAATATAGATCTAAACATAATGTCACCTATAGAATGTGCAAATCCAAACCCATATAGTAGTACAACTGCATGGGCAGGTTTTAAGTCTTATAATTGTACAATTATAGATAATGCTGCACCTGTTTTTGAGAACAGCACACCAATTACTTCTTCAATAAACCAAACAGGATTTGCCATAAATACAGATATCGATGAATCAGGAACGATTTATTACGTAGTTGTAGTAGATGGAGCAACTGCACCAACTTCAGTTGAAGTAAAAGCAGGAACAGCTTCAGGGGGTGGAGGAGCTGTAAAAAGCGGAAATGCTTCCGTAACTTCTGGAGGTTTTACCAATGCATTTAGTGTAACTGGCTTAACAGCCGAAACATCTTATGATGTATATGTAGTTGCTCAAGATGATGAAGGGGCACCTAATTTACAAGCAACACCAACAAAAATAGATGTCTCAACTTCTGGATTAGTTTTATCAATTTCACAAATAAATGTCACAGGAAACGGATTGAGTAACGGATCTGCAACAGTAACTATTACTGGTGGAATACAGCCATATTTTATTCAATGGAGTACTGGAGATACTTCTGCAACAGCAACAGGTTTAGTAGCTGGTGATTATACGGTAACAGTTAGAGATGACAATGGTAACGGTGATCCCAAAATGAGCGGCATCATTACAATAACACAACCAGATAAATTAGTGGTCACAATAGCATCACAAACAAACATATCAGCGTATGGAGCTAGTACTGGAGCTGTTACAGTAGCTGTTACAGGAGGAGTAGCACCATATACTTATCAATGGAATACAGGAGATACTTCAGCTACTATATCAGGTTATCCAGCAGGAGATTACAATGTAAGAGTCACAGATGCAAAAGGTATTATAGCTGAAAATAATGATTGCATAGAAAGTTTATGTGTCAAACTATTACAACCTCCTTCAGTTACCACTAATGCTGCAACTAATATTGTAGCTGATGCGGCAAGCCTTAGTGGATTCGTGTCTTCAGATGGAGGAGCGACTATTATAGAAAGAGGAATTTTACTTTCCAAAACAAATACAAACTTGAATCCTAAAATTGGAGACCTTAATTTATTTCAATCTTTTAGTTTTACGAATCTTACCAGTTCTTTTCTAGGGGAGCCAGATTTTTTAGATATTAATGTATCATATTCTTTCGTTGTATATGCTAGAAACTCAGTTGGAACGACCTATGGCATGGTGAAAACATTTACACCAAAGACCCCTATGAAACCTACAGTAAATACCGTTGCTGCAGATACCATTTCTATGACTAGAGCTACTGTAGGGAGAATTATTGTGGATGAAGGATCCAGCCCTGTGACAGAAAGTGGAGTTATTTATGCTTTAACAGATGCAAACCCAGACCCACAAATAGGAGATGGAAATAGTGTACAATTAGATAGTGGTAGTTTTACGTACGCACATCTAGGCTATCATTCATACCGTACATATATTGACAACTTATCTCCTGGAACAAATTATACTATTAAAGCATATGCAATTAATAGTGTAGGGACTAGTTATGGAGCTATAAAAACATTTAACACAAAACCTAAAACCCCAACAATTCTTTTTAGTGATAGTACAGTAAAGTTTAGTACTACTGCTTTTTATTTTGGTGCAGCTTCAGATTCTGGAGGAGCAATCACATATAGTATCGTTTCCGCGCCTACATTTGAAACCTTAGTTATTTCGGGTGGCACAGCGATTACAGGAGCCGTAGGGCAGGTGGTCGTAAGAGCTACACAAGCTGCGAGCGGTATATTCAGTTCTGGAATAAAAGACATGACTTTGACTATTGAAAAAGGAGATCAAACGATTGCATTAGCGACTTTAGCAAATAAAACTTATGGAGATGCAGACTTTAATTTAACAGGTACATCGAGTTCAGGATTGGCAGTAACCTATGTTAGTTCAAATACAGCTGTCGCAACAGTGTCTGGAAATACAGTTAGCATTGTCGGGGCCGGTTCCACAAACATTACTGCTACACAAACAGGAAATACAAATTACAATGCTGCTTCTGATGTAATGCAAGAATTAACTGTTGATAAAGCAACACTTACAGCTACAGCAGAAAATAAATCACGAGAATATGGAGACGCAAACCCAACGTTTACCATTACATATTCTGGATTTAAAGGATCAGATAGTATAACAGATATAGATTCTGCACCAACAGCTAGTTCTACAGCAACAGTAACGAAAAATGCAGGAACAGCTATAATTTTACTTTCAGCAGCAACAGATAATAACTATACGATTACTTCGAATACTGGTACATTAACAATTTCTAAAGCGACACTAATTGTAACTGCTAAAAATCATACCAGTAATTATGGTGATAATTTTTCAATTGATTTTGAATATGGGACATTTAAAAATGGTGAAGATGCAACAGTCTTAAATACTGGGGCTTATGTTTCTATTGTTGGCACATTTCCATATAATGTAGGAACGTATACAATTGTTTCAGATGCTGTGGATGATAATAACTATATACCAAGTTATGTTAATGGTGTTCTTACCGTTAATAAAGCACATTTAAATGTAATTGCAGAAGCTAAAAGTAAAACCTATGGAGATGCAAATCCAACACTAACATTTACGTATAGTGGATTTAAAAATAATGAAACTTCATCTGTAATTGATACTGAACCAACCGCAACTACTACCGCAACTATAGCAACAAATGTGGGTACTGCTACAATTTCTGTTTCTGGTGGTTCAGATACTAATTATGCTATTTCATATACTTCTGGAACATTGACCATTGGCAAAGCAACTTTAACAGCAACTGCCCTAGACAAATCTAGAGAATATGGAGATGTCAATCCTGCATTCACAGTTTCTTATGTTGGGTTTAAAGGATCAGATTCAGTAACAGATTTAGATACAGCCCCATCGGCTTCATCATCAGCAACAGTGACAACTTCTGTAGGAACTGAAGTTATTATG
>JAESTN010000317.1 GCA_016763595.1 Flavobacteriaceae bacterium
ATGAAGAATAATAAATAAATAATGGTAATTATAAAAGTTGCACCCAAATAGTGTATTCTGGTATCAGAATTAATTAGACCAGCAATAAAGAATATAACTGCTCCAGTAAACAGGAGTAATTGAAAGTCCATGGTAACTTTAAGCATTACGAATACCATAACGAGTGTTGCTACTATACCTGTTAACAATGGTTTAATGAATTTTTTCATGACTGTATTTGTTTTATATAGCAAAAATGACAAATTAAGCTCACGTAAAGGTGTAGATACTCGTATTCAGACTAACTTTTATGGTTTTCTCTAAATTGAGATGGGGTTAAAGCAGTATTTTTTTTAAAAATAGCATTAAATGTTGCCTTATTTGAAAAACCACAGTCGTACATGATTTCTTTGATAGGCTTGTTTGATTCTTGGAGATTTTGTTTTACCAACTCTAATCTATAATGATTTATAAAATCATAAAAATTTCTTTCAAATTTTTTATTTATAACATGTGATAAATTCCTTGTTGAAATTGATAACTTATCTGATAAATCCTGAAGTGAAATCTCGAATTCTAAATATGGTTTCTCTAATGTCATATACTTAGTAAGCGTACTAACATAGGAATTGAACAATTCTTCGGAAACCTTATATTCTTTCGTGGCGATTAAGGTTTTTGTATGTTCCTCTTTAAACCCTTTAAATAAACGCACTTGCTTTAACCCCAAATAATAAAAACAATTAATTAAAATTAATGTCAAGATGTAGATAATTAAAATAAAGGTGTTTACTATTAAAAAAGATTGGAAATAGCTTTCTAATAATAGCACAACAATGATTGTTAGTTGCAAATAAATTAATATTTCCAACCATAACAAGCTTATACTGTAGAAGGAAGATGTTGTGCTCTTTAGTCGTTTTCTATATTTATATAAGAAACTTAAACTAACAAATAAGTAGGCGATGAAATGAGTTATGACAACTAAGCCAATAATATTTATTACTTCAATTATTTTTTCTCCAAGAAAAACGAGTCCAATAAGGACTATTAAAGCTGGAATAAGATGAATAATAATATTTTTATTATTTAAAGATTTTAAAATCAAACTTTTAGCATATATGTAATATATAGGGCCATAAATTAGCCCAAAGAAAGGTCCTAAAAAGATGTGATTTATTGTGTTATTCTTTTCAAAGAACATGTAAATGAAATGAACAATAATTAATAGACAGATAGTAATAAGAACTTTTGCAAAAAGAGGCTTGGGTTTTTTGTTAAAAAACAAGGATAGAATAAATATTAAAGATTGGTATATAATTAAAATCCCAACAATATCTGTTATAGTTAATTCCATGCGTTATTACAAAATCTTTATTTTTGTTATCTCTTGATCTTTTATCGTTATTAATTTAGGGCTTACTTTTTCATTAAAATAAGGTCCCCAAATGAATGACAACGTGTTTGTGTCTAATTTATGCGGTTAAAAGTGCGATTGACTTTCCGCCGTTTCGGAAAGATAATTAATTCGCGTGAATTTCCGATAGGGAATTCCGCAAGCAATTAATTATACACTTTAATTATTTGTAGAATATAAGTATTCAGCTGCTGCAGACGACATTTTCCTAGAAGAATGTCCTACTCCTTTTACGATTTTCTTTTTCCATAGAAACGAGCAGTTAAGTTTTCTTGCTTCTTTGACTGCTGTTTTATAGAAAAAATCACCTCTAGACACTCTTCCTAGCCCTTGAATATTTACTTGCTCGTTACTTCTCAAATCTCCTCTTGTTTCATCCTTGTTATCCAGTTCTCCTGTTAATATGATAAGATTCATCTTAAATGATTTTTTTAAATCCTCTTTTGTAAGAGCTACTCCTTTTAAACCATAAGGGAATTCTGTATTAAAATTAGGTAAAGTATACCATCCAGAATTTGCCGCTACTATACGGTTTACTTTGGTTTCAGGATTGAACATTACCAGGCGATGTGCTGTTTGTGCACCTGCGGAATGGCCGAAAATGTCATATTTTTTCTCGGTAGAACCAACTGTTTTGACAGCGATATCAAAAATTCTATCAAAATCATCGAAAATCCATTCTACTTTAGCAGTATTCTTTTGAGAAGATCCGTTTATTAATGAAGATTTTGGAAGCCTCCCTAGATTATAATGATTTGTTTTTGGGTAATATTTTCTTGAATATGACGGAGATAAAACTAAAAGGTTATGTTTTTCGGCTAGATCAATCCATTTATCGCGATAACCGTCACCATTTCTTCCTGCACCAGGAAGCACAATAATTACAGAAAAATCAGTTTGATAATCTTGCGGCTTGTAATAGTGTACTTCTATTGAGTCTTTTTCATGATTGAAGCCTCCTTTCATTAAGAAACTGCCCGAACCTGAATTGATTTGTTTTTTGTTTACCTCTTGTCCAAAATTACTACTAATGTACAATAGAAATATACTTGTAATTATAGTTTTTATATTCATTTTTTCAAGTAAAGACAAGAGTATTTTGTAATTGTTACAGTTTATTAATTGTGTATGAATTTTTACCTTGATTAAGCAACTAATTTAGTAAATACAAACTGAATAGAAAATCCGCGAGGATTTTCGCAAGTAGAGTAGAACTAGCAATTAATTATACACGTTGTTGCCCACAGTTATTCAGCGTTCAATTTCTCGTAAACTTCTTTAAATTTAAGTACTCCAATATAATCTGGTAAATCGGACTTGGTTTTGTTCTTTGATATTATTCTAATTTTATCTCCGTCCAAAATTGCTATTGTTGTTCTATAAATAGTTTCTTTTTTAGGCCGCTCAACAAAAGTAACTATGACACAATTCGGAAGTTCTTTTTCCTTTATGTTAATAGTATTGCTTTCCGTTATGTAACCAAACCGTTTTTCTCCGTTTTGTAAGAAATATTCATACCTGATTGATGCTAATTTTCGTTGATTTGGAATAGTCTTGAATGGAATTTCTAATCTAAAGTCATCTTTTAATTCCATAGTCGATTCGAGATTATCTAAATCAGAGCCGAAATCATAAACAAATTGAATTTTAATATTTTTTACGGATAAAATAGACCCTTTGTCAGTCTTAAATTTCAGTTGATATTTTTTCTCTTTCTTATCATTTGAAAAAGTAAATCTCACATTGTTTTCCATAACTTCATATTGGTCAGAAAAGATTATGGTATCGTTTCTCCTTTTCCAAGTTCCGTTATATTCTTGCCAACTTAAACAACTAATTGAAGGTCTACTCCAAAAAACAAATTTCTTTTTTGTTTTGAGTGTTATTTCAGATATTCTGTC
>JAESTN010000318.1 GCA_016763595.1 Flavobacteriaceae bacterium
ATAGAAACAGAAGATTATTTCATCATTTTAGATGAAATTTTAAAAGGAACAAATAGTAAAGACAAAGCGATTGGTTCTAAGAAATTTGTAGAAAAATTAAGCAACTCTAAGTCTACCGGAATTATAGCAACCCATGATGTGAGTTTGTGCGAATTGCAAGATGAATTTAAAGATATTAAAAACTATTTTTTCGATGCACAAATACATGACAATGAATTGCATTTTGATTACACACTGAAAAAAGGAATTTGTAAAAACATGAATGCTTCTTTCTTATTAAAAAAAATGGAAATTATCTAGGTGCGTAATACAATCAATTGCCAAGTTTGATTGTTAGATTGATGTTCTTTTAGTACTTCAAAACCGATCGCTTTATGTGCATTTACTGAGGGTAGGTTTTTAACATCAACCTCGGTAATAATTGCATTATATTCTTTAGAAATATTTTCTTTCATATAGTTGTAAAGTGCTCTAAATACTCCTTGTTTTCGATACTCTTTATCAACACAAACTTGCCCCATTACCATATAATTTAGAGGTTCGTTTAATTCATTGATTGCTTTATCAGATAGATTAAACATTGGGGTTAACAACGGAATTCCATTTCTAAATTCTTGTAACATACAAAGTGCATAACCAACAACTTTTCCGTTCTCTTTTGCGATTACATGTGGGTGTGCATCATGCATTTTTGTCAAAAGAGCTAACGTATGTTGAGCACTCACAAAACCTTGTTCAGTTATTTCGCTAGTTGAAATATTTACAGGTAAGTTTTTTTGTTGAAGAACTATTATTTCTTCTAGCTCTTTGTTTGTAGTTGTGAGTTGGTATTTAATCATAGAGGTACATACTTTTAGCTAAAATTAAGGATGTGCATTCACCCAAACCTCTCCATCAGAAAAATGCTCTTTCTTCCAGATAGGAACAGTTTCTTTTAACATATCAATAGCAAACTGGCACGCGTCAAAAGCAGCTTTTCTATGTTTAGAAGAGGTTGTAATTATCACGGGAACTGCTCCGATTTGTAATAGGCCTTCTGCATGATGTATGGCGATTTTTTTAATAGGGTATTTTTCCAATGCCAAATCAGCAATCTTTTGCATTTCCTTAAGGGCCATTGGTTTGTAGGTAGAAAAATCTAATTGTTTAACTTCTTTTCCTTTTGTGTCATTTCTTACAGTTCCAACAAAAGCAGAAATTCCACCACAAGAGTCATCTGTTACAAAATTGTAGCATTCTTGTAAGTCTAATTTTTCTGCTGTAATTTTTATAGATGTTTTGCGCATGTCTCTTACAAAAATAACAAATCAAAACGTATCTTTGTCATCTAATTTTAGAAGTTTTAAAAATGAAAAATATATTTAGAATTGTAAGTTTTTTAGAGGGAGTTTCTTATTTACTATTGTTGTTTATTGCAACGCCTATTAAGTACTTTAGTGAGGATCCTAGTTATGTGAAAATGCTTGGAATGCCACACGGAATTCTATTTATGGTGTATGTGGTATTGGCTTTTATGTTAAAAACTCCAGAAAAATGGAATGGTAAAACTTTTGGAGTTGTTCTAATCGCTTCTATTTTACCTTTCGGTACTTTTTATGTTGATAAAAAATATTTACAAAATTAACCTCCACTAACAGGTGGTATAATTGCGATAACATCCTTTTCTTTTAACATCGTTTCGTTAGAAGCATATTCTTCATTTACAGCAATTGCATAGGATTCTATGTTTTCTAACTGTGGATATTTTGTTAGAAATTGTTTTATAAAAATAGCAATAGTTGAATTATTAGGAACTTCAATTTCTAAAGAAGAAGTTCCTAATAAATCTGTTGTAATTCCAAAAAGTAAGACCTGTATTTTCATTTGATACAAAGATAGGGTATCAATTAGAACAAACTCAAGCTAAACACAAATCCTTTCTGTTTTTGGTTGATTCCGCCTTTAGAAATCACATAATCTACACGTAAAAAACGCCATTTTCCAAAACCAATATTATCGATCCCAACAGAAGCTTCTGAGTATGGCTTTCTGTCACCAGTAAACAACGCTTTTGCACCAGCAACTACATGAAAATTTAGCTTATTTATCAATGGGATTTTACCCAATAAATACCCTTTAAAATTATGTTCTCCATGAAATTCTGCAAAACGGTTGTTTGTGCTGTATGCATAATAATCTAATAAGTTAAAATGATTCGTTGTTCCGCTGCTTGGAGAAATTGATAATTTATTTCCATTAAAATGTGCATAATCCATAAATGGAATGTCTTTTTGGTTTAAGAAAACTCCACCCTTAATGCGGTATTTAGTACGTCCTAAATTACCCAAAGAAAAATTTTGTCTTAGCTGAGCAAACACATAGTCAGAATGATTTTCTGAGTTTCCTGATCCAAAGGTTTTTCTATATCCAATATATAAAGAAGGGTATTTGTTGTTATACACTGTAAATTTTCTATCAGGGTATGATAAGTACTTCGTTCCAAAATTAATGGTTGTCCCTAAGTTTAACGTCCAAATTTTATGTTGAGAAAAGGAGGAAGTGTTGCTTAAAGGATCTTTAGGATTGTTAGAGGAGTAGACTCTGTTTTCAATATTTTTAGCACTATAATTAGTGGTGTTAAATAAGGGCTTTCTGTCTGCAAATTCTAATGAACTGTTGAATCTAAATCCATTGGTTAACTCTCTAGAAAAAGAAACATTGGCATAGGTTTTTTCATAAATCTTTTTGTAGTTTCTTTCAAAATAGATAGAACTTATTGTGTTATGAAGCGTTGAAATTGGATTTTGTGAATTGAACTGCCTTGTAGTGATTCCGCCAGAAAAACGTAAAATAGGTCTAGATATGTTATTCCATTTGTATGCGAAAAATGCTGTAGGTCTTAATTTTTTATCAGAAAAACCATAATTAAAGTTCGTTCCAAAATTAACCCATTTACCAGTTTCGTTTAAGGTTTTAAAATAGCGCATTCCAATATTTGAGTTCCAACCTTGTACGGTGTTAAAGTTTAGATCCGTTATTGGAGAGCCTATATTAAAAGACCATTTGTTATAAGAATCCCTGTAAGAATATCCCGATAAAGGGAATGACCAAGAAAGCTTGTTGTTTTTTGTATCAACAGAGTCTAAGTATTTTTTAGATTTCCGAATTGTTTTAATACTGTCTTTAACTACATAGTCTGTTACTTCTTCAGTTGTTAAAGGAACAGGGCGTAATTTATTCCAATAGGTAGAATCTTTTTTAGTTGCA
>JAESTN010000319.1 GCA_016763595.1 Flavobacteriaceae bacterium
ACATCTATTAACAATGTCAACTGGATTGGATTGTAATGATTGGGATAAAAAATCAAAAGGGCAAGAAGATAGAATATATAGAAAAAGAGATTGGTTGCAATATTTTTTAAACTTACCAATGATCGATACCCCTGGTAAAACTTCGAGTTATTGTACCATGGGACAGGTTTTAGCCACTGAAATTATTAGCCGAATTTCAGGAATGACAATTGATAAATTTGCTAAAGAACATTTATTCACTCCTTTAAAAATTACCAACGTAAGCTGGAGACATACATCCAACAAAAAAGTTATTCCATCAAGTAAAAGATTGTATATGACTTCTCGAGATATGGCGAAAATTGGACAGTTGATTCTTAACGAAGGGAAATGGAATGAAAAACAAATTGTATCCAAAAAATGGGTTGAAGAATCAATTAAACCAATAACAAAAATAGCAGGAGTTCCTTACGGATATTTATGGTGGAGCATTCCGTTTAAAGTAAACGAAAAAACAGTTATTTCCAGAACAGCTACTGGTAATGGAGGGCAATACATTATAATTATTCCGAGTATGGAAATTGTTGCTGTATTTACAGGTGGTGCATACAATTCGCAAGAGGATAAATTGCCCTTTTCGATACTGAAAGATATATTCCTACCAGCATTTACAAACCATAACTAACATGAGCCAACACTGTCTCAAAAACAGAAGGCGTTTATCTTTTCGATGACACAGTAAAAGGATGAAACAAACACACGCTGGAAAATAATTGAGAAAATTCACGCGAGAATTAATTATCTTACAAAAACAATGGAAAGAATAATACCAATCTGAGCTTAAATAAACGAAAAAAAACAAGTACTTATTTTTACTAAAATCACACCTACAAGAGATAAAAAAGAGCTAAAACCCCTTTAAAATCAGCAAATGACAGATATATGACACCCATATGTCGTAAGAAATAAATGAGTTTACCAATAGCTTTGCAGTACACAAAATAGAAATTATGGAAACACAATCAATTGCAAAAAATTTGGTATATCAAAGAAAATTAAAAGGATATACTCAAGAAGAATTATCAGATAAAACACATGTTACAATACGCACCATCCAACGCATAGAAAAAGGGGATGTAAATCCACATCTTCAAACCGTAAAATTATTGGCTTCAGCCTTAGGAATTGAAGTGGGAAATTTATTGATATTAGAAAACCCAAAAGAAGAAATTATTCTAAAAAAGTGGCTGATTTTACTACACAGCACCCCTTTTTTAGGGTTTATAATTCCATTCGCAAATATCCTTTTTCCATTATTTCTTTGGATTCATAAACGAGAGGATAATAAAATTTACGATACCCATGGTGCCCGTATTATTAATTTTCAAATAACCATAAGTATTATATATCTATGTTCTTTTGTTGCGCTTCTAACAATTGAAAAATGGGGATTCATTTTTTTTGTATCTGTCATACCATTTAGTGTAACCGTTATGATTATCAACATTATAAGATCAATTAGTTCACAAAAATGTTACTATCCATTATCCATTCCATTCTTTAAAAGAAAAATGTCAATAAAAGCAGCAACATTGCTAGTAATAGGAATGCTATCTTTTACAAGTTGTATAGCTATAGAAAGCCAGGCTATTGTTCGATTAGACGGAACAGAAATAGATAAAGATTCAGTAACTAAAAAAATTGACAAACTAATCAAAAAAGCAAATGTACATGGGTTGGCAATAAGTATTTTCAATGAGAATAAAGTTACTTACCAGAAAAGCTTTGGATATAAAGATTATGAGAAAAAAATAGCACTTAACGATTCTACTAATATATATGGTGCTTCTTTTAGTAAAGCTGTTTTTGGTGTATTGGTTATGAGTTTGGTAGAAGATGGAGTTATTGATTTGGACACACCTTTACAATCTTATTTACCAAAAAAAATATATGAGTATACACCAGAAACAAAATGGCATGATGATTTCTCCGCTTTAAAAAAGGATAGTTTATATCATAAAATAACTGCACGTATGTGTTTAAATCATACTACTGGTTTTGCCAACTCTAGATGGTTTGAATCTGATTATCAGCTACGTGTAAATCGAAAGCCAGGAAGTAGGTATAGTTATTCTGGAGAAGGTTTTATTTATTTACAAGTAGTTTTAGAAAAAATAATAGGAAAGGGTCTTGAAAAACTTGCACAAGAAATAATTTTCACCCCTTTAAACATGCACCGAACAAGTTACAAATGGCTACCTACATTTGAACAAAACTTTGCATATGGGCACAATATAGAGGGTCAAAAATATGTAAAAGATATAGACAACGAGCCACGTGGTGGTAGTACTTTAGAAACAACATCAGAAGATTACACAAAATTTCTAGAAGCTGTAATGCAGTCAAAAATCATTTCAAAAAAATCATGGAATGAAATTTTTAAGCCACAAATTAGAATCCGTTCTATCAAACAATTTGGACCATTTGCTCTTAAAGATTCTACGTTAAATGATGCCATTCAATTAAGTTATGGTTTAGGTTGGGGAATTATACAAACTCCCTATGGAAAAGGGGTCTTTAAAGAAGGACACGGAAATGGATTTCAGCATTATTCTATACTTTTCCCAACAGCTAAAAAGGGAATTATGGTAATGACAAATAGTGACAATGGAGAAAGCATTTTTAAAGAATTGCTAGAAATTACCATGAAAGATATGTATACTCCTACAGCGTGGGAAAACTATATTTCGTATACAAAAAAATAGATGCTATTTGCAATAAAGTCATATTCAATTGCTATTTATTGTCTAACAACACAGATTGCAATCCCGATTACGAGAATTTGCAATCCGTTATAAATTAAAAGCATACGGTTTAGAAGTATAAGCTCGTTTTTCACGAGTAATACATATATATGGCATTCAGGTTTTCAGTTTGTAAATCGCTCTAAATGAACTAACTTAGTAACAAAACACGGCTGTACATTACAGGTTTATTTACAGGCATTGACCAAAAACCACACATTTACAATGGAACAACACAACGAGCACGACTTTTTTATCCACCCACTTGCAGATGTACACACAAAAAACATTGGTGAGAAATCTCTCTTTTGGCAGTTTTGTGTTGTTTTAAAAGGGGCTAAAATTGGTAATAACTGCAATATTTGCAGCCATACTTTCATAGAAAACGACGTGGTTATTGGTAATAATGTTACTGTTAAAAGCGGTGTGTATCTTTGGGATGGACTCACAATTGAAGACAATGTATTTATCGGTCCCAATGCCACTTTTACCAATGATAAA
>JAESTN010000320.1 GCA_016763595.1 Flavobacteriaceae bacterium
GGAAATTCCGTTTAGAGTTATGGAAACATCCTACAACTCTATGGAAGTTATGTTGGCAATGGCTAAAGATGGACTGCAAAACTCCTTGTCAGATTCTGGTGTTGGAGCTTTATGTGCACGAACAGCAGTTATTGGAGCGTATTTCAATGTTAGAATTAACGCGAAAGATATAAAAGACCGTGTTTTTGCAGAAAACATTTTAGCAAAAGCCAAAAATATTTACACCAAAACAATTGGATTAGAACAAGAAATGATGGCTATCATAGATTCTAAAATTTAATTTCTTTATCCTATTATTGTTTTAAAATGGAATTATTCATACTTTTGCATAAGTACTTATATAAATATTTAAGTAATGGATAAATTACATCAATTTAAAGAACTGGCCTTTGGATCTCGTTTAAAAAGGCTCAGTGACACGTTAATGAAAGATGCTAAGAAAGTATACAAACAGTTATACATAGATTTCGAGCCAACATTAATGCCCGTATTCAAAACTATTGCCGATGAAAATGAAGTTAGCATTGGAGAAATAGCCACTTTTTTAGACATTAGTCAACCAGCAATTACGCAGTTTATCAACACATTACAAAAAAAGAAACTCCTTAAAATTATCCCTGATAAAAATGATAAGCGAAAAAAAACGGTTGCTCTTTCAAAAAAAGGACTAGAAACATTTGAAAAACTTCAGCCAATCTGGACAGTTATTGAAGCACAATTAATAGCCATTACAACAACTAAACCCACTAGTTTTATGAACCACCTACTTGAAACTGAAAAAAAACAAAAACAAACACCACTATACCAAAGAGTTATGACACAATTAAAGGAAAATGTAACCATTGAAAACTACACTCCAAAACATGCACCCCATTTTTATGAGCTAAATGTTGAATGGCTAGAAAAATTCTTTTATGTCGAGCCATATGACAAAAAAGTACTCAGCAACCCCAAAGAGTTTATTATTGACAAAGGTGGATATATTTTCTTTGCGAAGTACAATAATGAAATTGTTGGGACGGTTGCATTGATGAAACAAGGTACCATGTATGAATTAACTAAAATGGCAGTTTCTCCAAAGTTTCAAGGACTAAAAATTGGACAGCAATTGATGGATCACTGTGTTTCTTTTTCAAAAAAGAACGGTTGGAAAAGTATCATGTTATATTCTCATAGAAAATTGGTTCCTGCCATTACTATGTATAAAAAAGTTGGATTTACAGAAGTTGAATTAGAAAAAGATTGCCATTACGAGCGGTCTGACATTAAAATGGAGTTACATTTCTAAAGCCCTAAAAAAAGTTTGCATTACAAAAAACTTTGAATAGCCAATTCATATCCCTTAATGCCAAATCCAAAAATTACCCCTTTGGCATTTGGTGCTATAAAACTAGTATGTCTAAACTCTTCACGTGCGTGCACGTTAGAAATATGTACTTCAACAACTGGCGTTTCTATTCCTTTTACTGCATCTCCAATTCCAACTGAAGTATGGGTATATGCAGCTGCATTTAATACAATTCCGTCAGTATCAAAACCAACTTCATGCAACTTATCTATAAGTTCTCCTTCAATATTTGATTGATAATACGAAAGTTCAACCGATGGAAATTTCGTCTGCATTTTTTTAAAAATAGCTTCAAAAGTATCAGAACCATAGATTTCTGGCTCTCTTTTTCCCAATAGGTTTAAATTTGGTCCGTTGATAATGATTAGTTTCATGCTTGTAAAAATAGAAAAAGGAAGCCAAATAGCTTCCTTTTTTATATTTAAAAATTTTATCTATAAATGAATTGAAAAACTAACCCCTAAAGAAAGAGATTTTTTAAGAAAATTCCTGTTTTTTAATGGTATTGAGTAATTGATTTTAGGCTCAATACTTAACTTATCGCCCAGAAAGAAAGCATAACCCCCAGACAGACCTAAAAACAACGGCCTATCATTAAGGACATCAACATTTGAGCCCGATAAATTTACCGCAAAAGGAATTTTCCCTTTTAAATAATATTTAGCTCCTATTTTATAGGAAAAAGTAGAATTCCCTCCATGACTACCATCAGCATAACCAAAACCAGCTGTTAACGCAAAATTATCTGCAATAAAATATCCTCCTCCTAATCCTAGTGACCATGCATTATACCCATGAACATTGGTAAAACCAAACCCTGTGTTTGTAAATGCATAGTTGCTCCCTCCAACTTGAGTACTTAGATCAATTAAAAATTTTCCTTTTGCTGTTTGCCCATTGTTTTCCTGAGAATTTGCCGTATACGCTACCGCTACCATAAAAATGGTGAATACTACTTTTTTCATAACTTTTTTTTTAAATATTAATGTTCTCAAATATAAAAAAGACTTAAATTCCCATTGTTTAAAAAATCATAATTATTACTTAAACTTTTGTTAAGGCATGAAGTGGCAACACGCAATAAAAGATTACCAATTGTTTTTAAAAATAGAAAGAGGCCTTTCTAAAAACTCTATTGATAGCTACACGAGAGATATTCATAAATTATTAGGCTATTTAGAAGAGAATGCTATTTCTACTTCTCCTATTAAAATCGATTTAGAAATAATTCAAGGTTTTATTTATGAAATAGCAAAAACGGTGAAACCAACAACTCAATCGAGAGTCATCTCTGGATTGCGTAACTTTTTTGAGTATTTAATTTTCGAAGATTATCGAGAAAACAACCCAACGGAATTGATAGAAACCCCAAAAATCGGCAGAAAACTACCAGATACTTTGTCTTTCTCTGAAATAAACGAATTGATAAATGCCATAGATTTAAGTCATCCGCAGGGAGAACGCAATAGAACTATTATTGAAACCATTTATAGTTGTGGTTTACGTGTAAGCGAACTAATTCACCTTAAGCTTTCAGACTTGTTTTTTGATGAAGGTTTTATTCGAGTATTAGGAAAAGGAAATAAAGAGCGTTTTACGCCGATAAATTACAATACACAGAAATATATTAGTTTTTATATTAAAGACATTAGAAGTCATATAAACCCTCAAAAAGGCTTTGAAGACACACTCTTTTTAAACCGAAGAGGAAAAAGTTTAACGCGACAAATGATTTTTATGATTATAAAAGAGTTGGCAATAAAAATCAATTTGAATAAAAAAATTGGGCCACATACGTTGCGTCATTCATTTGCAACTCATTTATTGGAAGGTGGTGCAGACTTAAGAGCGATACAACAAATGCTGGGACATGAAAGTATTACAACTACAGAAATATATGTACACTTAGATAAAACATATTTAAAAAATGTAGTGGAGAAATACCATCCTAGAAATTAAAACTGTATTAAAAAAAGATTCCCGCTTTCGCGGGAATGACAATTTTATAAAATATATTTTCTAGTTACCTCGCAATGTTGACGGCTCTAGTTTCTCTAATCACAGTAACTTTAACCTGACCAGGATAGGTCATGTCATTTTGAATTTTTTGAGAAATCCCAAAAGATAATTCAGCAGCTTTTTCATCATTTACTTTGGTGCTTTCAACCATCACACGTAACTCTCTACCTGCTTGAATTGCATAGGCCTTTTGAACGCCAGTAAACCCGAAAGCAATCTCTTCTAAATCTTTTAATCGCTGGATATAAGAATCTAATACTTGTCTTCTTGCTCCAGGCCTTGCCCCTGATATTGCATCACAAACTTGCACAATTGGTGCAATTAGAGTTTTCATTTCTATTTCGTCGTGGTGTGCCCCGATTGCATTACATACATCTGGCTTTTCTCCATATTTCTCTGCCCATTGCATTCCTAATAAAGCATGTGGTAATTCACTTTCTGAATCTGGTACTTTACCAATATCATGTAACAAACCAGCTCTTTTTGCAACTTTAGCATTTAACCCTAGTTCGGCTGCCATAATCCCACAAAGATTTGCAACTTCTCTAGAGTGTTGTAATAAATTTTGTCCATATGAGGATCTGTATTTCATTCTTCCAACTGTTTTTATCAGTTCAGGATGTAATCCATGAATCCCAAGGTCAATCACAGTTCTTTTACCAACTTCAATTATCTCCTGATTAATTTCTTTTCTAGTTTTAGCTACAAC
>JAESTN010000321.1 GCA_016763595.1 Flavobacteriaceae bacterium
GGAACTAGTACACTTTCATTCTTTGTACTGCGAGCATAACGCAATGTGTCATTTTTCAAGTAGATTCTACGGGAATAATTATTCGTGTCATTCCAATATAAACCGCTGAACTTCTTTAAGGATTTCGGGGTTACCTTTATTGTTTTAAAGCTGAGTACTTTTGAATTTCTTTCTTTCTTGACAGTTCCGTTTTTTTGCTGCTTAGTTTCATCTTTTATAAACATATCTGCTATTTTATACGCTTGATGTGTAGCATTTATGCTTGACGAATTACTCATAACAACAACTGTGGTCTTTTGTTTTGGAAATCTTAAAAATTCGATTCCGAAACCAGGCATATTACCATTATGTGAGACTGTTGGATGCCCTTTATAATTACTATGAAAAAGGCCAAAAGCATATGAAATTGTATTTCCATTATTTAATATACCCTTTGTCAATATTAAATCTATAAATTTTTGACCCCCTACTTTTTTGTGATAAAAATTTTCATCCCATAATTTCATGTCATTTATTGTTGTGATGAGGTTCCCATCACCCAAACTGTCAAAATTTAGAAGAACCCGTTTATAAACAGCTCCACCTTGGTGTTTGTACCCAATTACCCTATTCTTCATAATTTCACTTCGATCGTCTTTAAAAAAAGTATTCTTCATGCCTAATGGCTTAAACAGCCTTTTCTCTGCAAATTCTCTAATTGTCATTCCACTAACGCGATGTACGATTTCAGCAAGCAAAACATAACCTGAATTTGTATAGCGATGTTGGCTACCGGGAATAAAGTTTAACCCTTTTTGTTTTGAAAGGATTTTTACAACATCGTCATTTTTATAATAATCTTCAAAGGATCTACCCGAGAGATACATAATACCCATATAATCTCTAAGCCCACTTGTGTGATGCAACAAATGATTAATTGTTATGTTATGGCTGTATTCAGGCATTTCGGGAATATATTTACTGATAGCATCGTTTAAATCTAATTTTTTATCAATCGATAAAAGTGCTATACATGCTGCGGTAAATTGTTTTGCAACAGAAGCAGTGTAAAATTTAGATGCTGCATCTATAGGTATGTCGTAATCCAAATTGGCCATGCCATACCCTTTGCTAAATAGTATTTTGCCATTTTGAAAGACTCCTACAGCAGCACCGGGAGAATGTTTGTTTTCCCATTGCGAGAACAAACCGTCAATCTGTTTTAATACTGTTGGATTCACTTGAGCGTTAATCCCTATTGTAATAAATAATAATAAAAACGTAATTAAAGAGGGTGATAATTTTGTCATAAATATGTGTTTTGGATTGAATATTCTGGTTTTAAAGGGAAGAAAAAGGATATAATTATAATCTATAGACTGATTTTTGTACACAGTGTCGCAAGATTTAATCAATTATTTTTTTACAATTACCATAAAACGATAAAAAACCCTTAGAAATAGAGTACTCTTTCTCTGTTAGAATAACCACATAAAATACTAGCGATTATCAATTTCACTACAAAAATCACCATTTCATATTAAATACCTATATTTGAAGGTAATACGATTAAGGATCGCTATGAAAATGAACAATTCTTAATTATATTCATATTTTTTTAATCCATACTTTAATTAAATCTAAATGAATATTAGTGAATCACTCTCCGAAATAAAGAACTACATAGATGGTAAATTTGAAAGAAATGAACAAAAATCTTTAACCATTATAAATCCACAAAACGGAAATGCTATTTCTTCTTTGCCACTTTCAACATATTCTGATGTTGACAAAGCAGTTCAAGCTGCAAAAAAAGCTTTTCCTGCTTGGTCGGGAATAACTTTTAAAGAACGTGTTCAAATTTTTTTCAAGTACAGGACACTTCTTGAAAAAAACATAGAAGAGTTGACCAATTTGGTCGTTTTAGAAAATGGAAAAATCTACGAAGAAGCAAAAGCAGAAATACTAAAAAGTATGGAATTGTGTGAATTTGCAGTCTCAATTCCACAAATAATCACCAATGAAGTTCAAGAAGTCAGCAAAGGAGTAGAATGCAGAATTGAGCGTAAACCATTAGGTGTTGTAGCATCTATCACCCCTTTTAACTTTCCTAATATGGTACCACACTGGACGGTACCAAACGCATTAGTTCTTGGAAATACAATGGTTATGAAACCTTCTGAAATAGTCCCTTTAAGCACGGTTCGAATGGCAGAATTATTAAAAGAAGCTGGACTCCCAGATGGTGTTTTTAATGTGGTTAATGGAGGTAAAGAAGTTGTTGAAGCCATTTGCGACCACCCAGACATTAAGGCTGTTTCTTTTGTAGGATCTACCAAAGTGGCAAAGATTGTATACAAACGTGCAACTTCTACTTTAAAAAGATGTGTGGCACTTGGTGGTGCTAAAAATCATTTATTAGTATTTCCCGATGCAAATCCAGAGATGACAGCCTCAAATGTAGTTGCTTCTATGTCTGGTTGTGCAGGACAACGCTGTATGGCCGCATCTGTAATGGTTGGAATCGCGAGTATTGATCACATTATTGATAAAATGGTTGGCTATGCGAAAGATATTATTCCTGGAAAGAACCTCGGATCTGTAATTAGTAGAGAAGCGAAAGAACGTATTGAAAATTATATTACACAAGCAGAAAAAGATGGTGCCAAAATTTTATTGGACGGAAGAAATACTATTGTCAAAGGAAAAGAAGATGGATTTTATGTAGGTCCTACAATTATTGACCATGTAACCACAGATATGTCTGTGGCTAGAGAAGAGATTTTTGGGCCTGTAATTTCTATCATTCGTGCAAAAAATATAGACGAAGCTATTTCTATTGAAAATGGATCCAACTACGGAAATGCAGCTGCTGTGTTTACACAAAGTGGCGGATTGGCAAAACAAGTAATGGAAAGAGCCAGCGCTGGAATGATTGGTGTAAACATTGGTGTTCCTGTACCTAGAGAACCTTTCTCTTTTGGTGGTTGGAACGATTCTAAATTTGGTGTTGGAGATATTACAGGAAGAAGCTCTATTGAATTCTGGACGCAAAATAAAAAAACAACCATCAAATGGAACCCCGAGGCTCAAACCAATTGGATGAGCTAAGCAAGCCTTTTTTCAGAAAACAAACCAATTTCTAATCCAAAATTGCTAAAAACATCAACGTAATATTCTAAACTCTCTTTAAAAAAAATCGCTAAATATAGCATAGAACAGCAATGAGACAAATTGCTACGATTCATGTAGAAAAACCTATAGAAAATCTGCGAAATCAGAACCATCTGTGTTCCACAAAAAATCAATTAAATGAATAGTATTGTAAAAAATAATCTCGATTACACCCTCTTCTCATGGGCTAAACAAGGAGATTTACATCCTATAAATGCCTCACATGCGAAAGGCTCTTATGTATATGATAGAGAAGGAAAAAAATATTTAGACTTTTCTTCACAGTTAATGAATGTAAATATTGGTCATGGAAACCAACGCATTACAGAGGCTGTGGCTAAACAAATGCGAGAGCTAAGCTATGTTTACCCTGGAATGGCAACAGAGATTCGAGGAAAATTAGGAAAGAAACTTGCCGAAATTACACCTGGAAACTTAACCAAAACTTTCTTCACTCTTAGCGGTGCTGAAGCTATTGAAAACGCCATTAAACTAGCAAGAATCTATACAGGAAGACATAAAATAATCACCTTTTACAGGTCTTATCATGGAGCTTCTTATGGAGCCATTTCTGCTAGTGGAGACCCTCGAAAATTCCCGGTCGACAATCAGGCCATGCCAAATGTAATACATGTAGAAAACCCGTATGCCTATCGATGCCCATGGAACTCCTCCTCGATTGAAGAATGTGGAGAACGTTCATTAGCACACCTAGAACGTGTTGTTGAATTTGAAAATCCAGAAAGTATTGCGGCCATTCTTTTTGAAGGTGAATCAGGCTCTTCTGGCTGTATTAAATATCCGCCTATGTATTTAAAACATGTGAGTGAATTGTGTAAAAAACATGGGATCTTATTTATTGATGATGAAACGATGAGTGGGTTTGGTCGTACAGGAAAAATGTTTGCGGTAGAACATCACAATGTGACACCAGATATTATGGTCATGGCAAAAGGATTGACTTCGGGATATTTGCCTTTAGGAGCCATGACGGTTACAGATACCATTGCCAATTATTTTAATGACAAACCCATGATATTAGGCTTAACCTATTCTGCACATCCAGTTTCTTGTGCTGCTGCCTTAGAAAACATAAAAATCATAGAAGATGAAAATTTAGTAGATAGATCAGCCCAAATGGGAGCGTATATTAAAGCTGAAGTTGAAAAATTAAAAGCAATACATCCGTCAATTGGCGATTACAGAAGTACAGGTTTATTAGGCTGTATTGAACTAGTAAAAAACAGAGATACCAAAGAACCTACAACGCCATGGAACGCAAAACCTAGCGAGATGGAAGTAACCAATAAAATGGCTGCAAAAATTAGAGAGTTGGGTATGTTCACTTTTGTTCGTTGGAACTTTATTTTTATCGCACCACCACTCAACGTGAGTAAAGAAGAAGTAGATGATGGCCTGAAAATTATTTCGCAGGCAATTGCTATTGCTGATGAATATTGTAAGTAAACAGATCATCGTTAATCAATTTAAACCAGCCCAATCAGTGTTCTAACATAA
>JAESTN010000322.1 GCA_016763595.1 Flavobacteriaceae bacterium
TGGATAAGGCGAAGTTTAAAATTAAAGCTGGAATGGTGATTGAAAAAATCAATGGAGAAACTATTGATAAAAATCAAGACGTAGCTAAATATTTAAATAGGAAATCAGGTACTTTTATGTTGTTAGAAATACTTGATCCAACTACAAAAAAGAAACATGTAATTACAGTAAAACCTATTTCTATAGGAGCAAATAACAGACTACTTTATAAAAGGTGGGTTAAAATCAATGAGAAAGAAGTGGAGAAAATGAGTAACGGTCAATTAGGATATGTACATATTCCTGGAATGGGAGACGGCCCTTACCGAAGTATTTATCAAGATATGATGGGGAAATATTCTGATAAAAAAGCCATGATTGTGGATACTCGATTTAATGGCGGTGGAGATTTAGTGGCAGATTTAGCCATGTTCTTTACTGGAGTTCCATTTATCACCTATGAAACTGAAGCAAAAGTTGTCGGTGGAGAACCAACCTCTAGATGGACAAAACCTACCTTGTCTATTTTTAATGAAAGTATGTATTCAGACGGACATTGTTATGCTTCTGGATATACAGATCTAAAAATCGGAAAAACAGTGGGGATGCCAGTTCCCGGTACCTGTAGTTTTGCTGGCTGGGAAGGATTGCCAAACGGATCGTATTGGGGAGTTGTTCCTATCAGTGCTAAAAACAAAGCTGGTGAATGGATGGAAAACAATCAAACAAACCCTTTGATTCAAGTAAAAAACATGCCAGGAGTAATTGATAAAGGAAGAGATCAGCAATTAGAACGTTCTATTAGAGAGCTGTTGAAAGAGATATAGTAAAATCACTCAAACTGACATTCAGTTTATACCTGAAAAAAGCGCTAGAAAACTCTAGCGCTTTTTTTTATTTTAGTTTCCCGAAAATATCATCTTTAATCTTAGGTAGTTCTAACTTGTATTTCACCGCTAACGATCTAATAAATATCACAGTTACAATTGTAGCTATAAATTGTATGTATTCTGGTAGTTGAAAATGATTGGTAATTAAATACATCGTCCCACCTGCTAAACATGCAGATGCATATATTTCTTTCTTAAAAATTAAAGGTACTTCATTGGTCAATACATCTCTAATTACTCCTCCAATTACAGAAGAAACCATTCCCATAACAACAGCTATAAAAGGGTGCAAATCATACGAAAGGCCTTTTTGAGTTCCTAGTAAGGTAAATACACCAATACCAATGGTATCAAACAAAAACATGGTTTTACTTAAGGGAGCAATCTTACTTTTAAATAGAAAAGTGAACACCACAGCAGCTAAAATAGTCCAGATATAATTTAAATCGCCAATCCAATTAATAGGATGTGCGTCTATCAAAACATCACGCGTCATACCACCACCAACAGCAGTAACAAAAGCAATAATAATCACTCCAAATAAATCGAAATCTTTCTTAGAAGCAACTAACGCTCCAGAAATTGCAAAAGCAAACGTTCCGATGATATCTAAAACGTAAATTAAATCCATTTTTTAAAATGAAATCTCGTTGAATTTTATATTTAAATCTTTTTGAATCTTATGAATTTGTTCTAATTCATAAGGCAATACCAAGGCCAAAGAAAATCCTGTTTTCCCTGCTCTTGCAGTTCTTCCACTTCTGTGTGTATAGTATTCTAATTGTTCAGGTAATTGATGATGTATTACAAATGCCAAGTCACTTACATCAATTCCACGTGCAGAAACATCTGTAGAAATTAAACACTGACAGTTTCCATTTTTAAAGATACGCATGGCTCTATCACGCTCTTTCTGCTGCATGTTTCCTTCTAATGCCTCTACAGAAAAACCTTCTTCTTTTAATTGATCCGTTAAATTTTGAGTCCCAGCTTTGGTTCTACAAAAAATAATTCCTCGATCATTTGGTCTTTTCTCTAAAAACTTAATAATTAAATTGGTCTTTTCTTTAATTGATGTTTTTATATACTGATGTGTAATATTTTCATTTACCAAGCTATTTTCATTCACAGCAATGCGAATTGCACTTGGGCTCATGTATTTTTTAATGATTTTTTGAATCTCTTCTGGCATAGTTGCAGAGAATAACCACACATTACTAGTTCCGTCTGTATATTTTAAGATTCTATTTAAATCTTGTTTAAACCCCATACTCAACATCTCATCAGCTTCATCTAACACCAATGTCTTCACGCTTTTAAGGTTTACGTCTCCACGTTCAATCAAATCAATCAATCTCCCTGGAGTAGCCACAATAACATGTGTCGTTCTTTTTAAATTCGCAATCTGTCTGTCTATTTTTTCTCCACCATATACTCCTTCACAGAAAATTTGTTCTTCTGAGTGTTTGGTGAATTTAAAGAGTTGTTTTTTAATTTGTTGAACCAATTCTCTCGTTGGAGATAAAATCAAGGCTTGTACAGCATCATTAGAAAGGTCTATATGATGTAATATTGGCAACCCAAAAGCAGCAGTTTTACCTGTACCTGTTTGTGCCAAACCAACTAAATCTGTTTTTGTTGATAATAAAACAGGAATGGTTTTTTCTTGAATTTCTGTTGGAGTAATAATTTTTAACTCTTTTAAAGAGGCTATAAAATCTTTACGAACTCCTAAATCTTTAAATGTAGACATATGCTTATTTTGAAAGTGCAAATGTACGTTTATTTACCTGCTTTTAACACTTTTAAAACACTTTCTGTAATTCTTGCTGGCTTCAAGGTTTTTGCATGCAACATGCACCAAGTAGTGGCTGCTTTTACTAATAACACAGTACCTTTATAAATTTCTACATGGCGTACAGAAGTTACGCCTTTGGTCTCTCCTACATAGGTTTTAAAGGTTATTTCATCTCCCAAAACAGCCTGTCCTCTATACTCAATTTCGTGGCGAGTAACCACCCAAACAAAATTCAAATCTGGACTATTTTTTGATAAATCATTCCAATGTTTGATAGAAATATCTTGAATCCATTGTACATAGACCACATTATTTACATGATGTAAAGTGTCCAACTCGTTTTCAACAACAATATGCGTATAAGTAAATATATTTTCGCCTGTATTCATGGTTCTATTTAAGCGACAAAAATACATAAATAAAAATGTCATTCCAATGATTCATACCGAACCAATTTCAGGACATAAGGAGGAAGCTCATTACAGTATAATTTCTAATCATTCATACTTCGTGCTGTTTAAATGACGACAAAATACATACGTTGAATTATTATACCCTACTAACCACAACCTTAAAAAAAACTTAAAGTTTTGTAAAACAAATACTCTTTAACATTTCTTTCGGAAAATAGAAGTTAGAAAGGCTTCATCTTTGGAACAACCAAAAACCCCGAATGAATAAAATAGCCAACGAATTAGGTACTGAAAAGATTAGCAAGCTGCTTATAAAACAAGCTGTGCCTGCTTCTATCGGAATTTTAGTTATGTCTTTAAACATGATCGTTGATACTATTTTTGTAGGAAGATGGATTGGTATTATGGCCATTGCTGCCATTACAGTAGTGTTGCCAATTGTTTTCTTTATTTCTTCTATCGGAATGGGAATTGGAATTGGTGGTAGCTCTATTATTTCTAGAGCCTTAGGTGCTAAAAAATATGATGCAGCATTTAAAACCTTTGGAAATCAGATTACCTTAACACTAGGGTTATCTATATTATTTGTCTTTATCGGAACTTATTTTTGTTTTCCAATTTTACAATTATTTGGTGCCAATGGCGATATTGTGAATCCGGCAACTGAATATTTTCATGTCGTTATTTATGGAGTGCCATTTTTAGCATTTGCCATGATGGGAAACCCTGTGATTAGAGCTGTTGGACAACCAAAATTTGCCATGTATGCCATGATTTTACCGGCAATTGCAAACATCTTTTTAGATGTTTTGTTTATTAAAGTATTTGATTGGGGAATGTATGGCGCTGGATTGGCAACAACTATTTCTTATGCCGTTTGTGGATTGTTTGTCTTAGGTTTCTTTTTATCTGCTAAAAGTAGTTTGCGCATCCATGTAAAAAACTTTGTATTAGAATTTAAGATTGTAAAAGAAATTATTTCCATAGGTAGCGTAACAATTGTCAGACAAGGAACCATAAGTATCTTAATTATTATTCTAAACTATACCCTCTTTAAATATGGTGGCGAAGTTTCAATTGCCGTCTACGGAATTATCAATCGCGTAATGATGTTTGCCTTATTTCCTGTATTGGGAGTTACCCAAGGCTTCTTACCTATTGCTGGCTTTAACTATGGTGCAAACGATGCCAAGCGTGTCAAAGAAACCATTAAAACAGCCATCTTATACGGTACTGGTGTGGCTTTATTAATTTTTATCGGAATCGTTTTGTATCCAGAAGCAATTGTGGGTATTTTCACAGAAGATAAAGAATTGCTTAGCAAAACACCCAATGCTTTGTTAATTGCTTTCCTAGCAACACCTGTAATTACGGCGCAACTGATTGGTTCAGCCTATTTTCAAGCCGCAGGAAAAGCGGTACCAGCTTTGTTATTAACCTTATTAAAACAAGGCGTGTTTTTAATTCCATTAGTGTACATCCTACCTAAATATTACGGAATTAATGGTGTTTGGATGGCCTTTCCTATTGCTGATATTTTAGCAACTAGTATTACGGTCTTGTATTTAAAACGGGAATTGAACAAAAAACTAATTTAAAAAAACCTCTTTTATCCTTTCAACTGCATCATTAAAGCTCGTTGATTCTAAGCGTATGTATATACATAAACATACAATAACAATTCATTTATGATCAACTTCACAAAATTATCTAAACCATCCTCTAACAAAAAATATAAGACGAGTAATGAAACTTAAAATAGTATTATTTATGATGCTAAGTACCTCATTAGCATTTTCACAAACCTTTAAAACACTACAAATTGATTCTAAAGTTTTAAGTGAAGTACAAGAAATTCAAATCTACTTACCAGATTCATACAAAACCTCCAAAAAAGAATATCCAACCCTATACATTTTAGATGGACAATGGCATTTTGCAAATGGTGTTGGAATTCAAAAATCTTTAAGAGCACCTGGAGTTTTACCTGAAATAATTATTGTTGGCATAACAACTAAAAACACAAGCGATCCTCTAAGGCGAACAA
>JAESTN010000323.1 GCA_016763595.1 Flavobacteriaceae bacterium
CACGATTAATGAAATTAATAGACCAATAAGAATCGCTTTTATTATAGAAATAACCCCACTATTAACATTATCTCTGTAGTGTTTTATGCCAAAAAAGATAAAGGATAAGGATATAAATATAGACAAGTAACCAAGTATTTCATTGGTTGAAGAACTAAGGTGTTTAAGGCCAAATAGTAAATGGAAACTGAAAATGACCAATCCCGTTAAAAATCCATATACACCGTATTTTGTAATCGTACTTTTCATTTTGAAAGATATTTATAATTGTTGCCTCAAAAGTACTGAAAGAAGATATAAATGGGTCATACTTAAGTACCAAAACGCTCATACTTAAGTCTAAATAAGGGCTATTTAGATGATTTGAAAAGACATTGCGATTTGAACCGCTTGTGTTCTTCTCTTTGCGTTAAGTTTAACAAGTAAGTTAGATACATGTGTTTTTATGGTGCTTTCTGAAAGGAACAAGGCTGCAGCAATTTCTTTGTTTGATAAGCCTTCAGAGATTTTTTTAAGCACTTCATATTCTCTATTCGTTAGATCTAGTTCTTTAATTTTGTTGTAATTAATTTCTAAAGAAGAGACTGTCGGTGTATGCAAGCTTTTTTTATTGATATAAATACCCACAAAAAAGAAAACAATAGCAATAGCAGCAATAATAATTTCTATGTTAAGATTGCTAGAGATAAAAGCGTATGTGCTAAGCTGAAAAAGGAAAAGTAATGCCAAAATCAGCAAACTAAAAACGACAATTGTTTTTTTCATTTTATAAAATAAGAAATAGATTTACAAAAAGGGGTGTTTATTTAAAAGCAGTAAATGAAGCTATTTTATCTACAATTGTTTGTGCTAGTTTTTGCTTGCTTTCTACTGTCCATCCCGCAACATGTGGGGATAAGAGCACGTTTTCTGCTTTGATTAAATAGTTGAATGCTTCTGGCATGTTGTTTTTAGAAAAGAGATTCTCGAAAGAGGATTTTTCATACTCCAACACATCCAATCCTGCACCTAAAATTTTTTCGTTTTTCAAAGCAGTAACTAAATCTTTAGTAACCACAGATTTTCCTCTTGCGGTATTTATCAACCAAAAAGGATTGTGAAACTGATTGATAAAATGCGCATCAATCATGTTGGTTGTCAATTCAGTTTCTGGTATGTGCAAACTTAACACAGTTGCTTTTTGCTGCAATTCTTCTAGTGTAACTTGGGTACAGTTGTGATCGCCAACAGTTGGTTTTATATCATAACATAAAACGTCAACATCAAAACCACGGAGTTTTTTAGCAAAAGCCTTTCCCATATTTCCATACCCAATTAAACCAACAGTTTTTCCGTCTAGTTCAACTCCGCGATTCTCTTCACGCAACCATTTGCCGTTTCTAACTTCGGCATCGGCTTTATTTAATTTGTTGAATAACGAGAGTAGCATGCCTAATGAATGTTCCCCTACGGCATTTCTATTGCCTTCTGGAGCAGAAATTAAATAGATCCCTTTTTGTGTGGCATAGTCACAATCAATATTTTCTAACCCAGCACCAACTCTACCAATAAACTTTAGGTTTGTGGCTTTGTCTAGAAACTGTTTATCAATAGAAAACCGGCTTCTAAGTACAATTCCGTCATAGTTATGAATCTTATTTTCAATTTCAGATTTTGAACTTGTATAATCTTCATCATTGGTAAACCCTAATTCGTTTAACTGATGTAGTAGTAATGGATGATTGGTATCTACGTGTAAAATGTTCAATAGGTGTTTTTTTAGATTAGTTTAACCATAAAGTTACAATCGCATAAAGTACAGCAATTGGGATAATGTAAAAGATAACAAACTTATTAATTTTAGCAAGTTGAACATAAAATGAAACTATTTTTGGATTCCTTTTTTTTGTCAACCCTTTTAATATGTTTTTGTGCATGTATATATATACTGCTCTAAACATAGGTATCGAAAGAAGGAAAAAAATAGTCGTAACAATTTTACTTGAAAAGTCCATTAAATTATTTCAAGAAATTAATATTGTTCACTTTCGTTTGGAAAATCTTTGCTTTTAACATCTGTATTATATTGTTTAAAAGCAGTTGTCATTCCTTCATACATGTCTAAATATCTACGTAAAAAACGTGGATTAAATTCGTGTGTCATTCCTAACATATCGTGTGTTACTAGCACCTGTCCATCAACTCCGCCACCAGCACCAATACCAATTACAGGAATGGAAATGCTTTCAGCAACTTTTTGTGCTAGCGTTGCAGGAACTTTTTCTAAAACAATTGCAAAACACCCAATTCGCTCAAGTAATAAAGCGTCTTCTAGTAATTTATCAGCCTCTTCTTCTTCTTTTGCTCTAACAGTGTATGTTCCGAATTTATAAATAGATTGTGGGGTTAAGCCCAAGTGTCCCATTACTGGGATTCCAGCATTTAAGATTCTCTTGATTGATTCTTTTATTTCTTTTCCTCCTTCTAATTTTACAGAATGACCTCCAGATTCTTTCATAATTCTAATGGCAGAACGCAAGGCTTCTTTTGGGTCAGATTGATAACTTCCAAAAGGTAAATCTACTACGACTAAACTTCTATGTACAGCTCTCACAACACTACTTGCATGGTAAATCATTTCGTCTAGTGTTATTGGCAATGTAGTTTCATGACCAGCCATCACATTAGAAGCAGAATCTCCAACTAATATTACATCAATTCCGGCGCCATCTACAATCTTTGCCATGGTATAATCATAGGCAGTTAACATCGATATTTTTTCGCCGTTAGATTTCATTTCTACTAACGACTTCGTAGTAATTCTCTTGTATTGTTTCTTTGCTACAGACATATTTGTGTTTTAAAACTCTGGTAAAAATACGGAATTATTCGGTTCGGTTCTTGTTTTTTTATCCTAGTTAATCTTCTGTTAAGATTTTGAAAATGAGTTTCGTGAAATGATATAAATGAATAGATTTACTTAACCAATCAACAACAAAATGAAAAAATTAATAGCACTAATGCTTTTGCTAAGCATTACGATTACCTCTTATGCTCAAAAAAATCAAGAAAAAAAAGCGGTGAAAACAGCCATAGAAAACTTTTTTAAAGGGTTTCACAAAGGAGATACTTTATTGTTAAAAAAGACCATTCATAAAGATATAATAGCACAAACAACATTTACCACTAAAAAAGGAGATAAGGTTTTAAGGACTACTAAAGAGGTGTATAAAACCTTGCTGAGTTTTGCCAAAAATGTGAAGCCTACAGATGATTATAATGAGAAAATTGGGTCATATACCATTCATGTTGATGGAAATCTTGCTTCGGTTTGGACTACCTATGAGTTTTATAACAAAGGGAAATTTAGCCATTGTGGTGTAAATTCATTTCAGTTATTTAACAACAACGGAAATTGGGAAATCATTTATTTGATTGATACGAGAAGAAGAAACGGTTGTAAATCTGCTAAGTAATTGTACATATGAGAAAAATAGTTATCCTTTTAGTATTGGTTTCTTCAACCATCTTTTCGCAAAAAATAGAAAGCGTATTACCAAAAGCATTTGGAGAGTTTCCACAGGTGAGAGATTTTGCGATGACAGCAAATCATGATGAAATTTATTTTACGGTAGAAAGCTATAAGAAAGAGTATTCTTTTATTGCATATATAAAGAAAGTACATAATAAATGGACAAAGCCAGCAGTCGTTTCTTTTTCTGGAATGTATAAAGATTTAGAACCTTTTTTGTCTCCAAACGGATTGCAATTGTTTTTTGCGTCTAATAGAATGGACAACCAATCTAAAGAAATTAAAAAAGACATTGATATTTGGTATGTAGAAAGAACTTCTTTGCAAAGTAATTGGTCTACCCCGAAAAATGTTGGACCGGCGATCAATACAACAGAGAATGAATATTATCCTTCTGTAACCAATACAGGAGATTTGTTTTTTACAGCTGCTTATAAAGACGCGAAAGGAAAAGAAGATATTTATGTAAGTAGGTTTGTAAATGGAACCTATACAAAACCGGTGTCTTTAGGTACAGGAGTGAACTCAGAAAAATACGAGTTTAATGCATTTGTTGCTCCAGATGAATCTTTTATTGTGTTTACTTCTTATGGTAGAAAAGACGATTTGGGAAGAGGAGATTTATACATTAGTTATAAAGGTAAAAATAATAGTTGGATGCCAGCGAAGCATTTGAATGCATCTATTAATTCAGCTAATATTGAGTATTGCCCCTTTGTAGATATTAAAACCAATACCTTGTATTTTACAAGCGCAAGAAATGAATTGAAAAAATCTTTTTCTTCTAAAAAAAACATAGACGAGCTTACGCGTGCATTAAAATTTGAGGCAAATGGATTGGGAAGAATATATAAGGTGAAAATTAAGAAACTATTAGAAAGAAAAAGAGATTAGATTACTTCTATAAAAATGAATATATTTGATCCTCATTAATTCGAATGTCAGAAAATCAAAAAAAACACACGTTAGATCCAAACAAATGGATTGATAAATATGCAGATTATCTATTTAATTATGCCGTAACACGTGTAAATAATAGTGATATTGCTAAAGATTTAGTACAAGAAACTTTCTTTGCTGGATTAAAATCTGCTAAAAATTTTGAAGGAAAAGCCGCTGAGCGTACTTGGTTGGTTGCTATTTTAAAACGTAAGGTTATTGATTATTATCGCAAAATAAATTCTAATAAAGGAAAAGCCGAAGTTAGAATGAATTTTCACCAAGATGGAGATAATGAAGGGAATTGGTTAGAAGAGAGAGTGCCACAAACTTGGGACAATGATGCGGATAAAAATATTGAGTCAGAGGAGTTAAAATCTGCAATTGATCAATGTATTGATCATTTACCAGAAAAATATGCCATGGTCTTTAGAATGAAAACCATTCAAGAATTTGAAACAGAAGAAATTTGTAAGGAGTTAAATATTACTGCGTCAAATCTTTGGGTAATTATCCATAGAGCCCGAACGCAGTTAAGAAGATGTATGGAAGATAACTGGTTTAACAATTAAGAAAATGTTTAAAAAATTGAAAATATCGTGTGATGAAGCGACTACTATTTGCGACAAAAGTCAATATGGAGAAGCTACAGTCTTTCAAAAAATTCAGTTGAATTTTCACTTTTTAGTTTGTAAAATCTGCTCTATGTATACCAAACAAAACAGTGAAATGTCTAAGGTGTATAAAATGAAAGCCAAAGATTGCAAAGAGAAAAGGCAATGCATGTCTTCTGTAGAAAAAGAGGCGCTAAAAAGACAACTTCAAGAATTAGAAGCATAATAAAAGATGCATTTTTTACCAGATAAGATCGATGACTATGTTGTAAAACACAGTCAGAAAGAACCAACTATTTTACAGGAGTTAACCCGAGAAACTTGGCAAAAAGTATTAAACCCACGTATGTTAAGTGGTGCTTTTCAAGGGAGAGTGTTGTCAATGCTTTCTAAATTAATTCAACCAAAAAGTGTATTAGAAATTGGCACCTATACAGGGTATTCTGCATTGAGTATCGCAGAAGGTTTACATCCACAAGGAACCATTCATACCATAGACAAAAACGAAGAACTGTTTAGTTTACAAGAAAAATACTTTGAAAAATCTGGATATAAAAATCAGATCCAACAATATGTTGGCAATGCCTTAGCCATTATTCCTACCATAGAAGAAAAATTTGACTTGGTTTTTATCGATGCCGACAAGTCTAATTATATTAATTATTTTCATTTAATTATAGATAAGATGAATGCTGGTGGAGTTATTTTATCTGACAATGTGTTGTGGAGTGGAAAAGTAGTTGAAGAACTAGATCCTAAAGATATAGACACAAAAGTTTTATTAGACTATAATAAATTGTTGAATGCTGATGATAGATTGGAAACGGTCTTGTTACCAATTAGAGACGGATTGACAATAAGTAGAGTGAAATAATGGTCGTTTCGATTGTGCTGAAAATAGTTCAGTACCAAAAGGTGCAATTTGAGAAATCTGCCAGTTATTAGTAAGACTCTGATTAGCGATTCCTTTTTATTGGACCCGTAATTTCGTCTTTTACTTTATTAATTTCGTCTGCAACATCTTTCGCAACATTCGTATCAATTCCTTGCTTATTGGCAGTTTCATTGATTTCTCTTTTAATATCGTTAGTCGCATCTTTTAGTTGACGCATTCCTTTCCCTAATCCTCTAGCTATTTCCGGAATTTTATCCGCACCAAAAAGCATGACTACAATCAAACCAATGACAATAATTTCTGGACCTCCAATAAATAAAAATTGTGTGCTCATACAGTTGCAAAGTTAACCATTTATAGGTTACATTCTAAAAATAATTGTAATTTAGAAACGTTAATTAATTGACCTGAAAATGAGAGGTAAAAAAGTGTTCTTTAGTTTTGTACTTGTGCTAATCTTAGCCAGTTGTGCAAGCACAAAATTAACCAGAACCCTCTCAAAAAAAATACACACTTCTTTTTATGATAATCAGTTTACAGGAATTTATATCTACGATGTAAAAGCAGATAAAGTGCTGTACAATCACAACGGAGAAAAGTATTTTACACCTGCAAGCAACACCAAAATATTTACACTATTTACAGGGTTAACGCTATTGTCAGACTCGATTCCCGCATTTAAATATGCAGTAGATGAAGATACCATTACCATTCAAGGAACCGGAGACCCCACCTTTTTACACAATTATTTTAAAGACAGCACTGCGTTGAAAATGGTTGAGAAATATGCAAAGGTCAATATAATTACCAACAACACCATTGATAAACGTTATGGCCCAGGTTGGGCTTGGGAAGATTTTGATTCGTATTTTAGTGCAGAGCGAAGCTCGTTTCCAATCTATGGAAATGTAGTAACGGTCAAGAATGAAGACTCCATTGTAGTAGAACCAGCTTATTATCAACAAAAAATAAAAATAACAGAGAAGTTTTACGGAAGAGACGAGTATAAAAACAACTTCTATTTTAGAAAAGACAGAAAATCAGCAACCGAGATTCCGATGATCATAGATTCGACCCTAACAGCAACTTTATGGAATGCCCTTTTACCTACTAAAGTGTCATTGATACAGGCATCAGCAATACAACCAGAAACAATTGCGTATAGTGTGCCTTCAGATAGTTTGTACAGACGTATGATGGAAGTAAGTGACAACTTTTTAGCAGAGCAAGTCTTAATGTTGGCTTCTTCTACCTTATCGGACACATTGAGTTCTTCTAAGGCAAGAAAACACATGTTAGAAAATCAATTAAAAGACCTAAAGCAACCCCCTCGTTGGGTTGATGGTTCTGGACTTAGCAGATACAATTTATTTACACCAATGTCTTTTGTAGAAGTGTTAACCAAACTATATAAAACCATTCCACAAGAACGCTTGTTTAA
>JAESTN010000324.1 GCA_016763595.1 Flavobacteriaceae bacterium
AAAATGTTGATACATGCTTGCTTTTGCAACCCCAGCTTCAGCTATTATTTGGTTGATTCCGGTTTGGTTATAGCCTGCATTGTAAAATAAATCAGATGCTGTCTCAATGATTCTATCTTTTACTCCTAGTTTTTTCATGTGACAAATGTAGAACTCTTTTCATTAAAACAGACAAGTCTGTATGTATTTAACATTTCTTTAACAATGTTGCAAAAAATGAGACCTAATAATGTAAGAGTATTTTTAGTTTACCGACTTTAAGTTCAAACCAACAACAATGAAGAAAATAGGAGTACTAATGGTTGCTATAATAGCCTTACTTGCTTGTAAAGAAAATTCAACACGACCAGAAAAAAACGATCACAAATATCCAGTGGTTTTGTTAAGAATGTTTGATAAACATGGAGGTTTAGATAAATGGAGTAGCTTGAAACAGTTATCCTTTAAAAAAGGAAATGAAGTACATACTGTCGATTTGCAGTCTCGTAAATCATTAATAACATCAAAAAACTATTCATTAGGGTTTGATGGAGTAGCATCTTGGTTACAGCAAAAAGATTCAATGTCTTTTAAAGGAAATAAAGATTTTTATTACAATTTGTACTTTTACTTTTATGCAATGCCTTTTGTTTTGGCAGATAACGGAATTGTATATGAAGAGACAAAACCTTTGGTTTTTGGAGGGATCTCGTATCCAGGAATTAAAATTTCTTATAAGGCAAATATAGGTGCTTCTCCAGATGATAATTACTATGTGTATTACAATCAAGATACCTTTCAAATGGAGTGGCTGCAATACTCAGTTACTTTTTTTAGTAAAAAAACGAGTTCTAAAGTAAATACAATTAGATATACAGATTGGATTGAGGTTGATCGATTTTTATTGCCAAGCTCATTAACATGGTACAAAAAGGATGAAAATGGAACTATTTCAGAACCTGCAAGTAGTGCAACTATTTTTACAAATCAAAAAGTGAGTACCAAAAAAATTAATGAAAAGATCTTTTATAAACCCAAAGAATAGATTTTATCATAGATAAAATCATAATAATGATTCATATTTGGCACCATAAAACGTCCATGTTTTGCGCTGTCTTTTAAAATTGATAGGTTAAAGAGTTGTAAATCGTCAATTTCTTCGGGTTGCATATTGAGTTGCTCAAGGCTTTTATTGAGTTTGCATAGAAATATATGTTTAAACTCGTTGTCTAAAATTCCGTTAGGATGTACAATTTCATCTTTCCGAAATCCGATTTTTTCTAAATCAGTTTCTTTGATTGTGATTCCAATTTCTTCTTGTACTTCTCTAATCGCTGCAATTGCTATTTTTTCTCCAGCACCAACATGCCCAGCAACTGAAACATCCCATAGATTAGGAAACACCTTTTTTACAGATGCGCGTTTCTGAAGTAACACTTTTTTATCATCTGTATACAACCAAACATGTATGGTTTGATGAAACAATCCTTTTAGATGTGCTTCGGATTTTAAACAGGTTTTCCCTGTTAATTCGCCCGAAGAGGATAGTATGTCTATGATTTCATCCATATAAAAAAGAAAAATGTCACCTCGAACGGAATCGAAAAATCTCATGATAAAGGTTTCTATATTCCGCTCAAAATGACGAGGCTGACTATATATTAGTCAAAATAAGAGAATGTTTCACCATCTTTAATTTTTAATAATGTTTCGTAAATCATTTTAATAACATTTTCTACATCATCTCTATGTACCATTTCTACTGTGGTATGCATATATCGTAATGGTAACGAAATTAAAGCAGAAGCAACTCCGCCATTACTATACGCAAAAGCATCAGTATCTGTACCTGTTGCTCTAGATAAGGCAGAGCGTTGAAAAGGAATCTTGTTTTCGTCTGCAGTTTCTATAATTAAATCACGAAGTTTTTGTTGAACAGCTGGTGCATACGCAATCACTGGTCCTTTACCCATTTCTAAATGACCTTCTTTTTTCTTGTCGATCATTGGAGTAGTGGTGTCGTGCGTAACATCAGTAACGATCGCTACATTTGGTTTGATACGATGTGTGATCATTTCTGCTCCACGCAATCCTATTTCTTCTTGTACAGAGTTGGTTACATACAATCCAAAAGGCAGTTCTTTTTTGTTTTCTTTTAATAAACGAGCCACTTCTGCAATCATAAATCCACCCATTCTATTGTCTAGTGCTCTACAAACAAATTTGTTTTTGTTTAACACATGAAATTCATCGGGATAGGTAATCACACAACCAACATGAACTCCTAATTTCTCAACTTCTTTTTTAGTTGTACAGCCTGTATCAATAAAAATGTTATCAGGTTTAGGCGCTTCTTCTTTTCCTTTCATTCTAGTATGAATTGCTGGCCATCCAAAAACTCCTTTTACAATTCCGGTTTTAGTATGAATGTTTACAATCTTACTTGGTGCAATTTGATGGTCACTTCCACCGTTTCTAATTACATAAATCAATCCATTGTCCGAAATGTAGTTCACATACCAAGAAATCTCATCGGCATGTCCTTCTATTACCACTTTAAATTTTGCATCCGGATTGATAACTCCAACCGCTGTTCCATAAGTATCAGTAATAAATTCATCTACATAAGGTTTTAAATAGTCCATCCAAATTTTTTGTCCTTCCCATTCATATCCCGTTGGAGCTGCATTATTTAAATACTTTTCTAAAAAGTCAATTGATTTTTTATTTAATATTGATTTTTTTGCCATTATGATTTTCTCTTTTTTGTAAAAATAATAGGATTTTTATGTATTGAAGTATAATTTATTAGAAACTTCTACATCAGCAGTGCATTTTTTAATTCTCTTAACAGTAAAAGAGGAATCATTCCTGTCTTTTTGTAATATATTTGCACCTTATATTAAAGGTAGTGATTTTGAAGTTTTTTGTATACATATATATCGTATTGTTTTCTGTGTTTAGTTTTGGGCAAACAAAGGATTCCATTCCCTTGTCTCAAAAGTACATTCTGATAAAAATTGGTGATACGCTAACTATAGATTTAGATGAGGTTAAGTTATTGCCGAAAACTAAGTTCAAAGCAAGAGAAGATGTAAACTATTATTATTGGTTGCGTAAAAAAGTTTTTAAGGCATATCCATATGCAATGTTGGCAGCGCAACGGTTAGATACTTTAAATAATCGATTAGAAAGAATTAAAAGCAAACGTAAAAAGAAGAAGTATATAAAAATTGCTCAGCGATACTTAGAAGGCGAGTTTACAAATCAGCTAAAAAAACTAACAAGAACAGAAGGGCGTATACTAATTAAGTTAATCCACCGTCAAACGGGCAAGACTACTTTTAGACAAATAAGGAGTTTGCGAAGTGGTTGGCGCGCGTTTTGGTACAACACCACGGCTAATTTGTTCAGTTTATCGTTAAAGACAGAGTACAATCCTG